>CAZISU010000084.1:0-11346 GCA_964541935.1 uncultured Planctomycetaceae bacterium
AACGCCACCAGTTCGCTTCGCAAACGTGCTCGGGCTCGGTGCAGGCGGGCTTCGACCGCGCTGTGGCTGATACCCAAGTGTTCGACCAAATCCTGGTAGCTCCAATCCTCTGTATATTTTAGGAGAAGAATTTCCGCATCTCGTTTTGGCAGTCGGCCGATAGCGACGCGGATGAGCTGGCGTCGCTCGTCGGCCAATAGCCACCCTAACGGGTCCAGTTCTCGATTGTCTCCTTCGTTGGGTTGATACCGCTGGGCATAATTTTCAGTCAGTTTACGTTTCCGACCCTGTTTACGTCGATAAAGCAACGTTTGAGTTACCGCCAGACGGTATAACCAGGGTGCTATTTTTGTATGGTCGGCCAAGGGGGCTTTTTGCCTCACGGCCGCCAGCGATACCTCCTGCATCACCTCGTCCATGGCCTGCGACTCTCCCAGTCGAGCGTACACAATCGTGCGTAGCCACCGGTCGTGCTCGGCGAGCACAGCCGGCCAGTCGATCTCGGTCGATTCGGCCGGGGCTGACGGCGTCGCACGCGATTGGGATTGTTTCATGGCCATGAGTATAGTTTCCGCAGGGGCGGGAATCTTGTGCGGTTTTTTTGAAAAAAGGTGGAAAAGGTATCAGGTTTCGGGTTTCAGGTGTGAGGTATCAAGCTTGCAATACGTGTTTTGAAGTGAAATGCTAACCTGAAGCGCACGCGAAGGGGGGGGGCAACGTTTATGCGGCCCCCCCTTCGCTTGCGCTTCGGGTTAGTATAGGGTGCAAAAAGTAATACATTAGTGCCATTCAACCCGTCGCCTGATATCTGATACCTCAACCCCCACACCTCCCCCGTGTCAAAACATACTACGCACAACCCACTCGGATGGATCGAAGACGGCCTCGCGGACCTGGAAAAACAGGGTTTGCGAAGAAAATTGGCCGTTCGGGGGGGGCGACAAGCCAGTTTGATCGAGCTCGACGGGCGGCAGTTGGTGAATTTCGGCTCGAACGACTACCTGGGCCTGGCTGCCGATCCACGCTTGGGCCATGCTGTGGGCAAATCCTTGACTAGCTGGGGGGCTGGGGCTAGCCCGCTGGTTTCGGGCCATGCCGACGCCCATCAGACATTGGAAGATCGCCTGGCCGAATTCGAGGGCACCGAGGCCGCTCTGCTGTTCACGTCCGGGTTTGCGGCCAACACGGCTGCTGTCTCCGCCTTGGTGGGGCCGGGAGATGTGGTGTTCGCTGACCGCAAAAACCACGCCAGTCTGTTCGACGGCTGCCGCCTTTCGCGGGCGGATGTTCGCGTGTATCCGCATTGCGATTATCAGCGACTCGACCGACTCATCGGACGGGCCGCCGATTACCGACGACGACTGATCGTGACCGATAGCCTCTTCAGTATGGACGGCGACGTCGCGCCATTGGCCGAACTGGCCGAACTGGCCCGACGACATAAGGCCATGCTGATGGTCGACGAAGCCCACGCCACGGGCGTGTTTGGACCGGGCGGTCGCGGGCTGTGCGAAGAGCTTGGCGTGGAAGACGGCGTCCACATCCGCGTGGGCACGCTCAGCAAGGCCCTGGGCTCGATCGGCGGTTTCGTAGCCGGCGGCCGATCGCTGATTGACTGGCTGGTGAACCGCGCCCGGCCGTACATCTATTCCACCGCCTCGCCCGCGGCAATGGCCGCAGCCGGCATGGCCGCATTGGACATCGTCCGCGACGAACCGTGGCGTCGCGAAAAGCTTCTGGATCGCGCCGCGCGTTTTCGCGCATCGCTCGTGGAGAAGGGGTGGAATGTGGGCCGCTCGACTACTCAAATCGTGCCCATAATCGTGGGCAATCCACAACGAGCGCTGGACCTCTCGGCCGCATTACGCAAAGCCGGTTTCTTCGTGCCCGCCATCCGCCCACCGACGGTGCCGGAGGGCGAAGCGTGTTTGAGAATCAGCCTAAGTTTTGGACATGATGATGAGCAGGTTTCCAATTTAATTGAAGCTCTAAACTGTGCTAGGACACGTCTACATTGTTAGCATTGATTCACACACCATAGCGTCACGACCTTCCCTTCGGATTAAGTGCCAACTTCGGCACAAAAGTGGGGAGAGGGGGCGTCATTCTACCTAACGTGAAAAGCTGCCGTGAATTAACTTGCTTTTCTAGCGAAGAAAATTAGAATGAGATCCGTGATTGGTCACCTCTTAGGGCATCCGTGACAGGGGCATTTGCTTCTATGTTATTTTTTCAAGGTTTTCGGAAGGTTGTTTTTATGAGTTGTAAAGTTGTTCTGACATCGGTCGTCGCAATGGCGATTCTGGCAACGGTTGCCAGTGCCGACATCGCAAATCCTGACGCTCCAGGATTTGGGACGAAGGTTATTACTCACAGTGATTTGACCAGTGTTGGAGGTTACTGGGGAGGCTCGCCTGTTTTCACGGACGATGGCGGCAATAACTTCACAGTTGGCATTGCCAACGGTGGTGGCGAACAGGGCGTGTATTACGCGTTCGAAGTGCCCACCGGTTCGGCGGTATCCGTCTCTGCTGGAAAATGGCAGTATAGCGGTTCAGACGAGTACTGGGGCGAAAGTCTATTGTGGAGTGCCGATGACCTGGACGGACCGGTAGACGGACTGACCGGAATGACAGATGCCATCCAAGGGGACGATTGGGATACGGCCGGTGCTGCCGCACGCTGGGACGCTTATGCAGCCGGCTACGACTACTTCTATCACAGCAGTCCCCCAAGCGACCAATTCGAGGCCGTTTGGAACTACGCAGCCAACACGCAGCACTTCCGCTCCACGGGTGGCGAGGGAGACGCAGGAACGGAAGAGAATCCTAATCCATTTGACGCCAGCTACGCCGGCGGCACGGATTCCGGGTTCACTGCCTGGGGTTCATCGCCTGGTGCTCCCTTCAGCATGCAAGACATTTCGGCCAGGACGTACACCGGAGTCGGGTCGCTGGACCGCTGCATGATCGATCCCGCCGCGCCCGCCAGCGGGTTCCCCGAGTGGATGGTCACCCAAGGTAGCGGCGTCACCACACAGGTTGTTGCCATGATTAAAATTGGGGGCGATAGCAACTTGCTTGCAATCCAAGATTTCACCATTGAGATCCGCAGATCCGGCGACGCCAACGGCGATGGTGTAATCGACGGCGATGATGCTACCGCGCTTGCCGACAACTGGTTAAGTACTGACAACGTCGGGTGGGTTGAAGGCGACTTTAATGCTGACGGGATAGTCGACTTGAAGGATGCCACGTTGCTGGCCGCAAGTTGGAATTCTGGCGTCAGTCAAGCCGCTGTACCTGAACCGTCCTGCCTGATCATGTTTATCGGTTCCTTGCTGTTGCTAGGCATTAGGCGTTGTCGCTACAGCTGATTGTTTTTTCTGGACTTACCCAGAGCCACAAAGGTTATGGGTGAGTCCAAATCTTATTTTGATTCGCTAATCGCTGGCTTCTTATTACGCCCAAACCATTTCAGCAGCAACTTCTTACGGTCTGTCGGCTCGCTGGTCGGTTTATGATCCTCGGGATCGCTGCCGTGTTCGACGCTCCAGCCGTCCCATTCGCGGTAGGCGTGGTAGGTCCAGTCCCAGCCGTATTCTTCGAATAAATCTATGCAGTCGCTGAGATAGTCGGCCGCGCCGGGGGCCCAGCGAATGGCGCTGAATTCGCCCACGTAGATGTGTGTGTTGTATGCCAGTTGGAACTCTCTGACCGGGGCTAGCACCTTGCGGAGTTGTTCTTTATTCCAGATACTATTGCCGATTTTGCCGGGATAGGCGATGCCGGTCGGGGTATCATGGACGCCTTGGTGCGTGAATTGGGCGGGCACGTACATATGTACTTGATAGATAACGTGGCTGATGTCGACCGGTTGCAACTCGCGGAAACCGGCGGCCGAGTCCCACTCGTTGGCTTCGATGAAGATGGGCACGCGGGGGTCGATTGCGCGAATAGCCTTGGCGGCACGCACCTGGGTGCCCAGGTAGTCGGCCACGCCGGGCGGAGAGGGGGTGTTTTGTACCGGCTCGTTCACCAGGTCGTAGCCCCAGACGGCCGCTTGGCCCTTGTAGCGTCGTGCGATTTTTTCCCAACACTTTACGAAGTGGTCCTGGTAAAGTGGTTCGTGAAAAATGGCCAAATCGCGATTTTCGTAGCGTCCGCCCGGGGGCGAGTGCATGTCGACGATCACCTTAAGGCCGTAACGGCGGGCGGCCTTGAGCACCTTATCCAGATTGACCAGTTTGCGCTGGAGCCAGCGGTCGTACTCGGCCAATTCACGCTCGGTGCCCACGCGACCCCAATTGCGTGTGAGTTGCCAGCGGATGACATTGGCGTTCCACTCTTGGCCCAACACCCGCAGGTCTTCGTCGCGGAACTTATTGGGCGACATCACGCCCCGCAGGCGGGGCAAATCGTGGCCTTTGAAAACTGGCCCGGGATTGGCCGGCGGCTGGGGGCGTTTGGGCGGAGGGCCCTTGAAAACGGTAACTCGAATCGCATCGAAACAGACTTTGCCGGAACTGCCTTGCAGGCCCAATGCGAGTTGGCCGTCCGTTGCGTCGGGTGGAATAGTTGCTGTGAAGCGTAACTTGCGCCAGTCGAACGAACCGAACACGTTGGGCGGATTCTTCCACAGGGGGCCGCTGCTTGCTGATTGGCAATGCAGCATTAACTTCACACCCAGCCACGACTCTTTGGGCTCGGTAACGTTCTCTGCCTTGGCCACGCACTGGAACATCAGCCGGCAGCCGCGATAACGTGACAGGTCCAACGGCATGTGAATCATGTGTCCGTCGGCCTTCGCGTCGGCCGGGACCGTTACACATAGCGAGGTCGTACCGTCGTAGCCCTTCTCCCATCGGGCGAAGCCGGCTTTCGACCAGGCTTGGCGCGATTGGGGCGTGTCGAAATCGGTTTGGAAAACAATGTCGCCCACTTTGGGCGGGCCGCTGTCGGCAAATCCCCCAAGGGGACACAACAATGTCGCGATAACCAGAGCAGGCAGATAGCAGAGGCAGAATCGGTTGGTGATACTTGGCATGATCTCTTTGCAAACAGTCGAATTAGTGGGGCGATTAACTTTTCGGCATCAAGTAGAATGTCCACTGTATGGCGGAGATGATTATATCCGATTCCCGTCAAGAAACGTAAGCGGCACCCGGCGTTGCTCGGATGCCGCAAGATTATAAACGAGATTATAAACGGGACATTCTACTTTGCGCATTTGCTCTCGATACTACCCGGTTCAGAATATTAGAGTTCAACCAGCAGTTCGGACACCGGCCGTTTGGGGACGTGGTGAATGTCGGCGATGTCGCGCCAGTAGTCTATGTCTTTTGAGTTCTTGGCGTCTTCGAGCACCACGGTTTCGCTGGGTTTGCCCAACGCTATGACCAGCAGGATGGCGAAGCGCTCGGGTATCGAAAAGGCTTTGCGTAGTCCGTCGCGGGTGATGGATCCGACCATGCATCCGCCCAGGCCGCGTTCGACGGCGGCCAGCAACATGCTTTGGGCCACGATGCCGGGGTCGACGTTGAAGCGGTCGGTGATATCCGTGTCGCCGAGAATGGTGATGTAGGCGGTCGGTCGTTCCGATTCGGCGGGGCCCGGCCAGTCGGGCAAGGCGCCGGCCCAACGCAGATTGGCGAAAATCTTGGCGTTGTCTTCCGCCGTGCAGGTGAGCAGGTATTTCAGCGGCTGGCGGTTGGCGGCAGAGGGGCAAAGGCGGCTCATCTCGACCAACTCAATGAGCGTGGCAGCCTCGATCGGCGTCTGCTGGAATCGCCGGTAACTGCGATTCTTCAGGAGCAGGTCTTTGATTTTCATGCTGGTCGGCATAAAATTCGCCTCATGTTTTATATATTCTGTTCTGTGACGTTACCCTTGATATCGGTTCAAAAGGACGATATTGTTGAAGTTGTATCAATAGTCGGACGCGGTCGGGCTACAATATTGTGGTACGACCACGCTTAGCCACATTGAACAGAAAAGGGCTTATGAATCGGGCATTATGGAAAAAGGCGATATCCGCGGCCTGGCTGCAATTGTTAATTAGCAGCATACTGCTGATTCTGTTCGCCTGGCTGTTTGTGTGGCTGATGGGCTTGTTCAAATTGGGGGCATGGGCGAGTTTTTTACAGATGTTGCCAGATTTCTCGCAACGCATGATGGGCGTGCCCATTAAACATATCGCCTCGCCCGAGGGGCAAATCACGTTGCTCTATGAGCATGTGATAACGATTCTGATTTTCATCGGGTGGTCCGTAGGACGCGGTTCTGATCCCATCAGTGGAGAAATCAGCCGCGGCACGATGGATCTGACGCTGACATTGCCCGTGCGGCGGACCTCGGTAATATTCGTGCCGGCAGTGGTTTCGACTTTGGGAGCGGGCGTGCTGGGCGCGTCGGTTTGGCTGGGAACGTGGATCGGGTTGGTTGTTGCCCGCGGGGGCGAAGGGATCGACGCTTTGGCATTTGTGCCTGGGGCCGTGAATCTGGCAGCCATGACCTTCTGCCTGACCGGTTTTACCACATTCGTTTCGTCTTGGAACCGCAGCCGCTGGCGAACAATTTCGATCTGCGTGGGCTTTTTCGTCGTTTCGGTGATCGTGAAGATGGTGGGCCGCTTGTGGGAGCCGGGCGATTGGCTGAAATATCTCAGTTTCCTATCGGCATTCGATCCACAGAAACTGATCCTGCTGCCCGGCGGAGCGTGGGAAATGTCGCTAAAGTTCAACTCGATCCTGATCGGCCTGGGGCTTTTGGGGTATGCGGTCGCGGCATTTATTTTCGCGCGACGAGATATTCCATCGGCGTTGTAGGCGGCCTTTTACCCAGCCTTATTTGGCTGTTTAGACGGCTCGACGTCGGCAGATTTGGTTTCGGCCGGCTTGATCTCGAAGACGAGAATGCCGTCGGTTCCCTCGGGCAGTCTTGCGGGGTCGACCTCTTCATACCCCAATCTTTTCAGTTCTTCGAACAGCCCCTTGGTGTCGAATGGTCGCATTTCTCGCTTTGAGAGCAGCAAGAAGTTGATTTTGTTGAATCGCGCGATTTCTGCAATGGCGGCGGGGCCCCTTACGAGAGTGCAGCAAGCAGATTGACCGCCGCTGTAGTAGCTTGAGACTTGGGCCACGGATCCATGGCCACCAATAGCCGGTGGTCGGCCCAATTCAGCTCGCGCCCAACGTCCCAGTTTGGCGTATGATTCCCAGGTACGATATCGCTGTGCGGAAACTTCTGAGAAATTGATCGCGGCAATAAGAACCACTGGTGCAAATATCGCCATTCGTTGGAACCGAGTACTGAGATTGAACCGTACGGCAAGCTCTCGCAACCACTGCGAAATTCCCAAAAGTGTCAGAGCCGCAAAAGGCATGCCCATTAATACGATCGTTATTGGATAGCGGGTGCTGGTACGTTGTCCGTATCTAAAGTCTAACCAAATTCCGGCCATAATAATCACGGCCACCAAGAAAAACGGTTGATTGTCTCTGCGTGCCCATACAACTCGCCAGTGATAAATGCCGCCGAGCAAGAGCATCCCGAATACGGCAGTAATACCGGTTTCCATTGCCCTTACGTACTCCCAGGCCATTTTTCCGCTGGACATGGGAGGTATCTGGTAGGGGCCGATGGGCGACGCCGTTTGTGTGGACGGCGTTTGTGTGGATGAGGGTGTGTCGGCGGCGTGCAAAGATTTTAAACTCGATTCGATTGATCGCTGCCACTTAGATAATTGCATTATGGAGGGTAGTTGTCGGATTTTTTCGTTCGGATCTCCTTCCGAAACGAGACAACTGAAAGCGAGCAGAATTGCCGGCAACATGAAGCACACCAAGACGACACCCGCAGCCTGTCGCCAGCGGCTTTCGCGCAGGGCCCACCAGCGGCAAAGCGACCAAAATGCAAAGGGTATGACTAGCAGAAATCCCTCGGTCCGCATCAGGGCGGATAGGGTTATGGCGATTCCTGCCGCCATGAATAAACTCAGGCGTACTTCGCTGACTGCTCGCCACAGTAAATATATCGATAGTAAGAACAGGAACCAAAAGGTTGGATCGCGAATTATGCTGGGGGCCCATTCCACCAATCGTGGATGCACGGCGTAGAGGAAGCATGCCGCTAGAGCCACGATATCATCGAATTGGCGGCGAATCCAGCCGAACAGCGGTAGCACTGCCAGGCTCGATAATAAAACGCCCCAGCATCTTGCACCCGTCTCCCAATCGAAACCTACGTGATGTAAAACCGCAATGATCGCGGGATAAACGAGCCTCTGCTGTGGCATCGTGCTGCTATCCCATTGGCCACTTTCGATTGTCTTGGCAATACTGATGTAGAGTGTTGCGTCCGGGCAAACGCTCGAACATTTCGTGGCAATCCATACCCTGGGAGCAAGGCAAAGCAGAAATAGCCCGATGAGCACAAGCGGTCGGCGGGCCAGCGTGAAACGCTTTGGCGAAGGGTCAGCCAACACATTGGGATAATCGGGCAGAACCAGTGGGTCTGTAATGATATCGACCATCTTCTAGGGCTGGCTCTGGGATCTGAGACTGGGTTTTAAGAATTATTGAACCGTACACGATACCGTTTTTCATAAGCATTGCACAATAGAGAAACTAGGACGTGTGTGTGGGTAGCATGATTTTACAACATGTGAGGACGCCGTACGTTCACACTGGGAACCCAGGGAGACTTAGGGGGGGGGCCGAGAGCGACTATGGTAATTATGCCCCATGTCCGCAGGCGGCTGTGCTGCGGGAGCAGTACAGCCGCGCGGATCCTATAGAGGATGTTCGCCCGCCGATCACACGACGCTTAAATATCACTTATGAGTTGGTCGTAGAAATCGACCAAGTCATCGCGTCGCTCGGCGTCCGCTCGAGCGGCGATGGCCGTGCGGGGGTGCTGGTTGAACTGGCCGGTCATTTGATATTCGCCATACGGTCCCCAATCGAGTTCTTTCTGCAGGGGGAAAATATGGTCTTGAATGCACTTGTAGATTGGCCGGATCTTGAATTTGGGATTGCGGAGGAATCCGATCAGCAATTCCATGGGACAGTTGCCGGCTCCTCGACCGATGCCGCCCATCGAGGCGTCTACTCTATTGGCGCCGTGGATTATTGCTTCGATCGTGTTGGAAAAAGCCAGTTGTTGATTATTGTGTGCGTGAAGCCCGACTTCTTTTCCGGTGCTTTGCCCGTATTCGAGATACTTTTTGACAAGGATCTCGATTTGTTCGCAATATAGGGCTCCGAAGCTATCGACGACCACAATTGTGCTTGCCTGCGTTTCGGCCAGAACCTCTAGGGCTTGGAACAGTTCGATGTCTGAAGTAATAGAGATGGCCATCAAGTTGGCCGTGACTTCGTAGCCTTTGTCGTGGGCGTCCTTGATCATGTCGACCGCTTCGGCGACCTGATGGACATAGAAGGCAACTCGGATCACATCCAGCACACTCTCACTCTTGGGCAAGATATCGGTGCGCCAGTCGGTTTTTCCGGCGTCGGCCATGGCCGTCAGTTGCAGCGGAGTATCATTTTCTCCCACGATTCGGCGGATATCGTCCTCGTCGCAGAATTTCCAATCGCCGTTCTTGTCTGGGGCGAAAAGTTTTTTAGAAGCCTTGTAGCCGACCTCCATATAATCGATGCCGGCCTCGACGCATGTATCGTAAACGGCCTTCACGAACCCGTCTTCGAACATGTGATCGTTAATCAGTCCGCCATCGCGGACGGTGCAATCGAGAACTTTCAGTTCGGGACGATAGGTAATCCAAGGAGCAGTCACGGATAATCCTTCCAATGGGAAGTGTTTCAATTCTTGTTAGATAACTTCTGCGCGACGTGCGCGGATGTTGAAAATTACTTTAGGCTGCGGGCTCGTTCCCCGCTATGAGATATTGGTGTCAAACTAATAAATTGTACTTTCCCCACAGAGCCTGTCAAAGGTGCTGGTGTTTAATCGCACTGCCGGGTGGTTCCACGCTGGGCCGTTGGGGTGAGTAATTCTCTGTAACGGGGGGGTGTATTGAATTCGTCGGTAAGAGTTTCCCCCGATATTTCGGTGGTTTTATTGATTCATCTCCTTGGTACTGCCATAATCCATCTATACGTTCGTCAGAGAGTAAGTTGCGACCGCGCGGCGCTGCTTTCACTTTGAATTTCACTTCCACCGTCAAGAATTTGGAGTTTCGATCATGCGTCACGATGAGAATCATGAAAACTGCCCTCCAATCCAGCCCCACTGTTGCCCCTGTTGCGATCACGCGGAAGAATCACACGTCGGTTCCAACGGTGAGACCGATGGTGTCGAGAGTAGCGGTGTTTCGCGTCGTGGCTTTATCGGCGGAGTGAGCGGTATTGCCATGGCCGGGCTGTCGTGGTCGGCGCTTTCGGCGGCCCAGCCCTCACAGTCAGCGGAGGGCTCGGAAGCGGAGCCGGCACCGCCGCGTAAAGCACTGGTGGTAAAGCCGGTCTTTATCTACGGCGTTTACAAGCGTCGCCCACAGACGAGTTGGCGACCGTGGGGCGGAATTCAAACACAGGCAGACGCCGACAAGGAAGTTCAAAACATCACGGCCGAATTGAAGAAGCTCGAGTCGCGGGCCGATTTTCCGGTCGAATTTCAAAGCGTGGCCGGCGTGAAGGATCGCAATGAGATCGCCGCGCTCAAGGACGCCGCGCTCAAGGGCAACACCAAGCCCGATGTTTATATCATCTATGCCGCCGGTGGAAACACGGCCATGCTCAACGACGCCATCGAGCTTGCCGACGCTAAGGATAAAGACGCCATCATCTTCCTGCGGCATCGCTCGGGACCGGTTTATCTTTGGTACGAAATCATCGGGCCGCGTTGGCTGCGCGCGCACACCGACCGGCTTATGGTCGAGAACGTCGATTTCGACGACGTCGTAGTAGACGACCAGGACGATGTCCTCTGGCGACTGCGCGCATTGTGCGGCCTCCGCAATACGGTTGGCAGCCGCATCCTGGCCGTGGGCGGGCCGGGCGGTTGGGCCCAACCCAAAGGCAAAGTCGACAAGCTGGTGCAAGATCGTTGGCAACTCGACGTCCGTACGGTTGCCTACTCCGAACTCGGCAAGCTGATCGAAGCCGCCCGCAAAGACCAGGCAGCCGTGAAAAACGCCAAACTTCGCGCGGCCGCATATCTGAAAACGCCGGGCACGAAGCTGGATACCAAAATGTCGTTCGTCGAAAACGGTTTCCTCTTGGACCGCGTCTTCCGTGCGCTTATGAAGGAAGCCGACTGCCGGGCGATTACTATCAACAGTCGCATGGGCACGATCATGCCCATGTCGCAAACGACCGCCTGCCTG
>CAZISU010000085.1:0-11338 GCA_964541935.1 uncultured Planctomycetaceae bacterium
GCACCTACAACCAGTCGATCACCGTGGGCTCGATCGCCGAAGCGGCCGCCGACGCCATCGGCGCGCGAGGGCTGCTAGTTCGCGTGGGCGCATACTACCACGACATCGGCAAGATGCTCAAGCCGGGCTACTTCATCGAGAACCAAGGCAAGGACGAGGAAAACCGCCTGGAGACCCTCGTACCGGCCATGAGCACACTGGTGATAATCGCGCATATCAAAGACGGCGCCAAGCTTGCCCGGCAACATCACTTGCCCGAACCGATCATCGATTTCATACAGCAGCACCACGGCACCACGCTGGTAGGATATTTCTACGAACGGGCCAGCCGGCAGAGCAAAGACGATCCGCATGGGACCAGCGTCGAGGAAAGTTCCTATCGCTATCCGGGGCCCAAGCCGCAGACGAAGGAAGCGGCCGTGATGATGCTGGCCGACGCCGTGGAAAGCGCCAGTCGAACGCTGGTGGATCCCACGCCGGCGCGTATCGAAAGCCTCGTGCGGCAAATTTCCGAACGACGTCTCGACGACGGGCAGTTCGACGAAAGCGGCCTCACGCTACGAGAGTTGCGAACCATCGAAAAAAGCATGGTCAAGTCGGTAACGGCCATCTATCACGGACGCGTCAAATATCCCGAACCAAAAAGCTCGGAAAAGAGTAACGGTAACGGAAAGTCGGAGAACGGGAAGCGAAAAGGCGACAATGGAAAACGCAGAATCGACAGCCCAGAGAAAACACAAGACGATGCGAAGGAGAATGGTGGGGGTGAGGAGAGGACAGATGACAGAGGGTAGATGACAGATGGTAGAGGACAGATGTTAACTATAGGCCGGGTTACAACCCGGCTGTTATTTAGCAAGAAGAGTGTTACGGCAATCCTTCACCACGCGGAGCGTGGTGAGTACATAGATGGAATCCGCGAAACTCGCGAACCGAAAACCGCACATGATTGCAATCGAAATCGCCAACCAGCAAGACGCTTTGCCCGTCGATGAAGCACGGCTGAAATCGGCTGCCATGGCTGTGATTGAGGAGGAGTCGATCGGCGATGCGATTATTAGTTTGGCGATTGTCGATGATCCCACCATCCACGATTTGAACCGCCGCTACTTGCAACACGACTACGCCACGGACGTGCTGAGTTTCACTCTGGAGCGATCCGAGGGGCGGCTCGAAGGCGAGGTGATCGTCAGCAGCGAGACGGCCCTGAGCCAGTCGCAGCGTTGGGGTTGGGCGGCCGAGGACGAATTGTTGTTATACGTAATTCACGGAATGCTGCATCTGGTGGGCGAGGAAGATGCCACGCCCCGGCAGCGCGAACAGATGCGACTTCGCGAGGGCGAGTGCCTTGCCGCCTTTGGTCTGAAACCGCATTGGGAGGAGACGGACGAGTGACTGCCGAGATTGCATTTTGGCTCACCTTAGTCGGCATGTTATTAACCTGCGTGGCGGCCACCGGCGCCAAGTCGCTGACGGTGTTTTCGCGTCACGACCTGGAGGAAATCTGCCGCCGCCGCAAAACTCTGCACCGCCTGGGCAACATCCTCAAACGCCACGATCAGGTTGGCCTCGCGGCCGAAACCCTGCAAGTCGTCGGCACCGCGGTCGTGATCCTGGCGGGAACCTCTTGGGTGTGGCTGAAATCCCACGCCCCGGTCGAGGCCGACTGGCGGTTTTTAGGCGTGGGCGTTGTGGTCGGCTCGCTGCTGCTTCTGGCCGTCGAGATCTGGATCCCCTGGGCGGTGGCCCGCCTTTGGTCGGCCCCCTTCGTTCACTACACCTGGCCTTTCTGGCAGGCCACATACGTGCTACTGACGCCGTTGCTTTTGGGCGCGAGATTATTCGACACACTCTTCCACCGTTTGGCCGGACGCCAGCCGGAGGTGCCCAACGAAGAATCCTTCGAAGACGAAATCCGCACCATCGTCACCGAAGGCCACCGCGAGGGGCTCTTGGAAGAGGATGCCCGCGAGATGATCGAAGGCGTCATGGAGCTTGGCGACGTCGACGTTTCGGAGATTATGACCCCGCGCACGGACATGATTTCCATACCCGTCTCGCTCTCCTGGCAAGAGATGCTGGAATTCGTCATCGGCCAAGGCCACACGCGTATTCCGGTCTACGAACGCAACCGCGACGATATCGTAGGCACGCTCTACGCCAAGGATCTCCTGCCCCGCCTGGCCAAAGGCCCCTCGACGCCCGACGACCCCTGGACGTCACTTCTCCGCGAGCCCTATTTCGTGCCGGAAACCAAACCCATCGACGTCTTGCTGCAAGAGTTCCAGCGCTCGCGCAACCAGATGGCCATTGTTCTGGACGAGTACGGAGGAGTCTCCGGCCTGGTGACCATGGAAGACGTGCTGGAAGAAATCGTGGGCGAGATTGCCGACGAATACGACAAGGATCTGGTCGACGGAATCCGCACCCTTAGCGACGGAGTGGCCGAAGCGCTGGCCAAGGTCCATATCGATGAGATCAACGAACGCCTGGCCCTGACCTTGCCCGAAGACGGCGACTTCGACACCATCGGCGGACTGGTCTTCAGCGAACTGGGCCACGTACCTTTGGTGGGCGAGGAACTGATACTGGGCAACGTCCGCTTAACCGTCCTCGAAGCCACCAACCGCCGAGTCCTACGCGTCCGCATCGAGACGTCCCAACAACCCGGCCAGGAAACGGCCTAGCAGCCCGTTGAAATTCGATTGCACCCGCATATTTCGTTATCCGAGCTGCTTCTGCACCCCCCCTTCGGGGCTTAGGTATCGCAAACAGCCCATACGTCGCTGTTTATCTACATCTACACGTCCCACCACCATTTCTCACAAGCCCCGCAACCAACTGACGTTGCCGCTAATGCCCGGGTTTGATACAGTTTGCCGACTCTTTGTGGTTCTTGTGTTTTCACATGCAGCTCGTGCCGCGGTCTAGGCACGAAGGGAAGCGGCTTATGCGACCGATATTACGGCACCAAACCTGGATAGTTTTGCTCGGTGTTTTCGTCTTTTTCTTGAATCTCGGCAGCGCGTCGCTTTTCGATATGGACGAAGCGCTATACGGCACGTGCGCCCGCGAGATGGCCGAGCGTGGCGATTGGGTCGTGCCCTGGTTCAACGGCCAGATGTTTCCCGACAAGCCGCCGCTGATGTTCTGGATGATGATCTTCTGCACCAAGATCTTCGGCGCCACGGAGTTCGCCTTGCGCGTGCATTCGGCCGTGTTCGCCATTGCAACGGCGCTGGTGACTTACCACCTGGGGCGACTGCTGTTCGGCTCGATAGTCGGCTTTTGGGCCGGCATAATCGTTTCCACGTCGATAATATTCACGGTCTCGGCCCGCGCGGCCACGGTCGATGCGGCCCTGACGTTCGCCGTGGCCTTGGCCATACTGATAGTGGTTCGCGCCGGACGCATCACCCAGCCCGGCCGCGAGTCGGCCCTGGGCGGATTCTCGCCCGGCGGGTGGCTGAGTTTTATATTGATGTACGCCGCCGTGGGCTTGGCTGTTTTGGCCAAGGGACCGGTAGGCGCCATCATGCCGCTGTGCTCCATCGGGCTGTTCTTAATGATCGTCAACCGCCCGGCCCCCGAAGAACTACCGCAAGGGCATTCGGTAACCTGGCTGGCCCGCCTGTTGCGGATGCCGCTTGAGTGGGTCGAACATCACGCCCCACGACCGCTGGCCCGCACGGCAACGGCCCTTTACCCCGCGGCCGAACTGCTGGGCCTGCTAACCCCGGGCCGATTTTTCCGCGCTGCCTGGCAGATGCGGCCCTTGACGGGCCTAGTGGTGCTGGCCTTGGTCGCCGCGCCTTGGTACGTGCTGGTTGGCATGAGAACCGACGGGCAGTGGCTCTATGAGTTCATGGCCAAGTACAACCTGGGCCCCTTCGTTAAACCCATCCTGGGCCACACCGGCCCCTTCTACTATCACCTGCTGACGGTCTTCATTGGCTTCTTCCCCTGGTCGGTGTTCCTGGGACCGACGCTTGTCGAAGTCGTCCGCCGCTTGCGCCAGCGCGATCCCTGTCGGGTTGGCTTGGTGCTGGTCACATGTTGGGCCGTGGTAGTTATCGGCTTCTGGTCGATTGTGGCCATGAAGCTGCCGCACCACATTCTGCCGGCCTACCCGGCCCTGGCCTTGTTGACGGCCACGTTCGTCTACTCGTGGATCGCCGAGCCGGCTCGTTTCCACCGCCGCTGGATGCAAAACGCCACCGTCACGCTCATCGTCGTGGGTGTGGGATTCATCGTGGGCTTGCCCATCGCCGCCGTTTTCTTCCTGCCGGGCGAAGGCTTCATCGGACTGGTAGGCTTGACGCTGATCGGCGGCGGCGCACTCTGCATTTACTTCAACCGTCGCGGCCAATCGCAGCAAACCATGGCCGCTTTCGCTGTAACGTCGGCCGTATTCCTGGCCGCAACGTTCGGTTTGGCCGTGCTGCGGGTAGATCCACACCAAAACGCCCCGGCCCTGGCCGCGGAACTAGAAAAGGCGGCCCCAGGCCAACACCGCCTGGCCGCGTACCGCTATTTCCGCGAAAGTTTCGTCTACTACACGGGCGGCCCTGTCGAGCGCTGCCATTCGACCGACGACCTGAGTGAATTCCTCTCCGCCTCCGAAGACGCCTATGTCTTCACGGTAGACGAGCACGTCAAGACTCTAGATGAAAAGTTCCCCGGCCAACTAGAAGTGGTGGCCCGACACCCGCGGTTCTTGGGCAAAGGCGACGTAGTCCTGCTAGGTCGGCGGCGATGCAATGCAATCGCCCCCGCAACCCCCGCGGCACTGCCCGACCAACAGCCAACGCCAAGCAACGAGCTGCAAACAGCAACCCGACCGTCCAAAAAAACAATCAGGTAGAGTGCGCTTTAACGACGGAATCGATTCCTGTATTCCGCTAGTGTTTCGCCATACTCGGCCTTGAACACCTTGTCCAAGTACTGCCGGTGCTTGAAGCCCGACTTGGTGGTGACGGATTCGATGGACAGATTTGTTTCGGTTAAAAGGTTACGGGCACGGTGGAGGCGTACGCGAATTATTTCTTCATGCAGGGTTCGGCCCAAGACATTTTGGGTTTTCCGCTGTAGTGTGCTACGCGAGAATCCGGAGAATCGGATAACATCTTGCATGTTGATTCCGTCACAGGCGCGTTCGCGTACAAATCTCAAGACTGATGCTATTTCCGCATCATCGATGGCCGAGACGTCGGTTGACTCCCGCGTAATAATCCCCTGGGGTAGCACGTACGTGCTTGCCTGGGAAGGGCTGCCCCCTGACATTAATCGGTCGAGCAAGGCAGCCGCTTCATAGCCGACGCGGTCGTGGTTTGTTGTCACGCTCGAAAGTGGCGGGTCAGCAATCAAGCACGAAGGCTCGTCATTGTCGACGCCGATCACGGCAGCCTCTTCCGGCACCGCCACTCCACTCCGCCGACACGCTTCCAGCAGTAATTGGCCGCGCGGATCGTTGCAAGCCATGAGCCCGACCGGCTTGGGCAGTCCGGTAACCCATTGGGTAAGTTGGGTCTCGACCTTTTCCCACGTTCGACCGCCGCGAATATTGGGGGGAAGAAGATGCACATCGCACTCATAGCCGGCATTCTGAATCATTTGTTCAAAAGCGTCACGACGTCTGTTTGACCAGAGGGCACGCGTAATGCCGCAGAAACCAAAGTGCCGAAAGCCACGTTCCAGGAGGTGTTCGGCCGCCAATTGGGCAACAGCCACATCATCAACGTGAACCAATGGGAAGTTGGACTCTGGAACCAAGCCCAACACGTCAACAACAGGAAGACCAGTCTCCTCGACGGCAATCGCAATCTTCTTATTCTGTACTCGAGCGATAATACCGTCGCCGTCCCAGCCTTGTAGCCATTTTGGTACCGGATCTTCCAGCCCTCGAGGCTCGTGATAGATGGACCATGGGCCTTGTTGTCGAACGTAATTGCCGATGCCACGAAGCACATCACGCCCCGATGCCAGCGCCGTATCAATAATCAGGGCGACTTTTGGGCGACAAGGCAGTGGTGGGGGTATCGATTTCATCTTGTGCCTAGCGTTTGAGTCTATGCAAAACAGCTTGCATTATAACAACTTCACTAACCAAAGAGGAGGTTATTTGACGCATTTGTTGAAAACTTTGAAACAAAATTCGCTTGTGAGTCACATCTAGCATCGATATGCTGAGAAAGTCGATTCCTGATGTTAGTGAAACCTTTGAAGGAGACTCCGAGATGAGAGAGCTTATTATTCTCACGTGTACGTTGTGCATTGTAGTGCCGCTGGGACTACACATGACGCCAAACACGGCGGCGGCCGATGGTCTGGAAGTGTATCTTCCGCTTGACGGCAATTTATTAGATGCCTCGGGCAATGGCCACAATGGCGTGCTCACCAACGGATCGGCTGGAACCCATGCCTATGCGGCAGGCCAAGTCGGGCAAGGAATAGATTTCGGCCTCGTGGCCGGAAATACCGAAGAAAATGCCGAAGCCACACTGGTCGGGAACGACTTTATTACGGTCAACTACACATTGCCCGAGACTGGCACAATTTCGCTTTGGAAGCAGAAGGCCGATTTCGACTACAACTACGAGTCTGTTTGGGATAACAGCGGGACGTCGACGTCTCCGGGCGATAATTGGGAATGCTGGATCGACCAATGGGGGCCCGGCAGTCTCTATGCCCGAGCTCCCGATGGGAATGATGATAGATGGGCCGATACGGAAAACCGCGCTGTGCAGCTTGAACTGAGCGACGAGTATGGCGCGGACAACTATTTTGGTGAATGGTTGCACATCACCGTAATGTGGGAAAAACTCACGGCAACCACGATGGAAATGAACATGTATCTTAACGGCGAACTAAAAGACACTTCACCAGAGATGGTATGGCAAGATCCGGGTAGCCATTTTTACCTTGCCGGCGGGCACGCAGACAATGCGGCGGGTATCGGCATGTATGATGAACTAGCCATCTGGAACCGAAAGCTCACCGACGGGGAAGTCGAGGGTGTTTATAGCGGCGGTGTCTTGTATATCGCCAACCCTATCCCTGGCGATGCCAACTACGACGGTGTAGTAGACGACACGGATGCCACCACGTTGGCGGACAACTGGCTGTCCAGCGACAACGTCGGTTGGTCTGAGGGCGATTTCAATGAGGATGGCATTGTCGACGAATCCGATGCCACCATGCTTGCGGCCAACTGGCAGATCGGCACCAGTGCCGCGGCATCCGTGCCCGAACCGAGCAGCTTGATCATGCTCGCGTTGGGTTGCTTTGCATTGCTCGGTTTTAGGAGTTCGCGTAAATAACCGCAAGATTGACAGTTGAGCCCAAGATCAGGCTTGGGTTGCGGGTAATCGTGAATCCAATACGTAGACCGGACAAACGGTAAGCGGCTGTTCATCCCAGTTACGGGGTGAGCAGCCGCTTTTTTTGTTGCTGTTTCGCCGCTACCGTTTCGCGTGCGGGGGTATCGCCTTTTGTTTGCCGGCACCCAGGCCGAAGCCTTGCGCAATGGCCTCAGAGCCCTTGCTGCCGAGGTTGAAGATCGTGAAACCGCCGGCGGCGAGCTTTCTGGCATAGTGGATCTGGCCGACTACGCGGGCGGGCGAGAGAGCAATTCTGGTTGCCGAGGCGCCGATGCCGGGATAGATGGGCACGCAACCGTCGAGCAGCCGATGCTGGTTATTAATCAACGCCTGGAATCCCATATCGCTTTCGGTGTAGTCCATGGGGCAAAGGAAATCAATATAGCCCGACTTGGCCCAATGCACCCAGTCCTGGCCGATCGAATCGCGACACGAAGGATACGAGCTGAACACGGCGGCGGAGATTTTTACGTCCTTGCGGATGGCTTTGGCACGCTTGGAAACGGCGGCGACCAGCCTGGTGATTTGCGTGCAACGCCAGTCGCGGTATTCGCCGCGGCGTGGGCCACTATAGCAATCCGCCGGCCAGTTTTTGACCTTTTGCCCCGAGGCGGCTTCGAAGCGCGATCGGCAACCGTCGCAATAGCAGTGGTCGCCGTCGGGATAGCGGATATAGTCGAAGTGCAACCCGTCGACGTCATACTTTTCGACGATCTCGACCATGCTATCGGCTTCCAACTTGAGATTTTCGGGATGCGAAGGGCAAAGCCAATCCTTGGGCTGGCCGCTGGCGGACACCTGGGTTCGGCCCTGGCGGCGGAGATCGTCAACGAATTTTTTGGGCGCGCGATGGGATAGGTAGTGGTTGACTTTCCAGACGTGGACCTCGATGCCGTGCTTTTTGGCGGCTGCCAGGCATTGGGCGATTTGGTCGCCGTATTTTTCGTAGGTTTTGCTGCGTGGCAAAACGTCGCTGGGGTAATGTGCCACGCCGCCCCAGAGCATGTTGGGGAAAACCATGTTGAAGCCCGACGCGGACAGTTCCGCCATGGTCCGCTCCCAGTCGCCTGCATAGGGGCCGGTGCCCGAGTGGTTCCACCATCCGCGGGCTTCGATCTTGGGGCTGGGTTGCGAGCGGAGGTAAGCGTGGTCGAGCAGCTGGCGTGCTTTGTCGACCGAAGCAATGGCTTTGTGAAACTGTTCGTTTTTGGCCGCAAGTTTGGCTTCGGCCAAGAGGGCTTGAGCCGATTCGAGTTCATCGGAACCACGGTTCGCGTTATTGTTCGCCCCGATGTGTTCGACTAGCTCATCGAGCGAGCAACAGTGGCCGATCTGCTCGATTTTCTGGAGTTGTACCTTGTAGGCTTGCTTGCAAACATCCGGCACAAGGTGGCCGAGCGTGGCCAGCAGCATTTTCTGCTTGCCCTGGGGATCGTCGGGCAATACGACGTGAGTAAGAAAGGCCCCGCGGTCGCTCAGGAGCATGGCTGGATCTCCGCAGGGCTTACCCTGGTCGTCGTGCCATTGCGCAACGACGCGGGCGTTGTACGCTAGTGGTCGTGCGGAGTTGATATTCCAGGAAGCTTGTTTGACTGATTCGGGCATGCCGGGGATGGATTTATCGAATCGCATCTCGGCGAAATGTCCGGGCCTTTTGCCGCGCCGCCACTTGCCCGGTTCGAATCCTAAGAGTTTTCCCAAGCGTTTTGAAAGCGAATAGCAAACGAAGATTCGGCCGCCGGCGGCGACGAATTTCTCCAGTGCCGCGACGGTCTCGCTGCTGGGCTGTGGGTTGTATGGCAAAATGGCGACCGTGCGCCCGTCGAGCGCGCCTTGGGCGACCGACTTTTCGCTGAGACGGTCGAAGCCGACACCCCCGCCGCTGAGGAGTTTTTTGATTCGCCAAACGGCCGCGGCGACAGTTTTTGTGTCGGAGGTATTTTTGCCCGCGTCGATGACGGCAACGTCGTGGGAAACGGCCGCCAGATCGCCGAGCAGAAAGACCGCATCTTGTGGGCCGGCCCGCCAGAAGGAGATGCGGATAGCGTCGATTTTGTTCCAACCGGCGGGCTTGCCTTCGGCCTGGGCTTTGCTGCGGAAGAAATGGAGGGTCTGCCAGCCCTTATGGCGAAACCCGCTCGACATCGAATACCAACCTCCGCCGCTGCGGAAATAAAGCGAAACGTATTCGGTGGCTTGAGGCTGGTTGGTAGCCACGCTCAATGTAAACTCACCGACGCCTTCCAGGTCGAGATTTACCTTGCGATCGATGCAGGAGCGACGCGGGTGCGAATCGTCCCCGGGATTACCATCAAGTTTCAGAACGCGGCGACCGTCGCAGTCGATCATTTCGACGGGCAATCCGCCGGTCGTGCGCCACGCTTGCCGCGCGGCGTCCGTGTTGCGATAGTCGAACGAGTCGAGCGTCTCTTGCGAACCGGTTGCGGTCAATGCGGCCATGCAAATGATGGAAAAAATCGTCATGGGGTGTGTTCTCCGAAGAAAGCAAAAGCAGTTTAGCCCGGTCGCTCGCGACCGGATGGTATTTTAGTGAGGTGTGAGGTGTGAGACGTGAGACGTGGGACGTTGGGCTTGGGACTTGGGACTTGGGCATTGCTCATTCTTCATTCGAGCTTCCTGATTCGACATTTCCCCCTTCTACCCGCCGGTAATCACGGCCGCCAGGCATGCCAGTAGGTAGAAAGTCAAGATGCTCCACCAGATGGTTTGGGCGATGCGTCGTTCTGGCTCGACATAGGTGATTACGACCAGGCAGACTAAGGCCCCGATGCCACCCAGGCCAGCGGCGTATTGCCACTTCCAGGTTAGCATTTTCATAATGCCCAAGAGCACGGCCGAGGCGGTGGTGAGGATGAATAGATCGGCCAGGGTGAATTGGAAATGGAAGCGTTGGCGAAGACTCTCGAAGTCAAGCCCTTCGCTGAATGGTCGGCGGGGCTGGGGCGGTTCGTCTTCGCGAACGACCTCGGGAATGATGGGTTCGAACGCGGGCCGGGCTTGCACCAAATCGGGATCGGGCTTGGCCACCGTGTAGAGTTCCGCGGGCGAGTACTCGCGGGGATTAGCGGCATCGAATTTTTCTTGCTGGTCGACCATAATTCAATTTTCGCTTAATAACACCCAACGGGTCAAGGGCGTGACAGTGCTTTGGGCTAGAAGCAGCGATGAAAGTCGATTATCCCTACAACTTATCCACCCACTCGGGGGTGAGAGTTGTGATTGGTTATTCGCGAAATTCAAAAACTATTTAGTCCGCGATGCCAGTCTACGTCAAGCAAGTTTGCAGAACAGCTACCCCAATAGTTACTTTGGATTGATTATCGCCATACGACCAGTCAATGTTTCCGACGGCGACGCACTACGCAGAACAGACTGACCATGCCAGCAACAAGAAGGGTGATAGTGGTAGGTTCGGGGACGGGTGTAAGAAGAACTGCGTGATAGCCTGTGTGCGTGGCATTATTCCATCCATATCCTACAATTTCACCACGATCATTGATGCCATGGAGATCAAGAAGATTCCATCCCGGCGCCGGGGAAATCAGATTTTCCAGATCGGTTGTCACCCCATCACTGTAAAGGAAGGAATGACCTCCCACGACCTGGCCATTTGAGTTGATATCATTGGCAAAACCCCCAGGCCATTCTAGACTGGTCATTTTTTCATCACTGTACAAAAAGGCATTTATGTATCCCCATCCGACTTGCTCGGATAAGCGTCCTCCCGCTATTTGTCCACTATCATTAATACTAGCATCCCACATTAACCACCCGGGTAGCGATCCCAAATCAGTCATCGTGTCATTGCTGAAAAGAAAAGTATGGGATTGCCTTCCGCTTGTGGCATAACCAACAATCTGTCCATGCTCATTGATGCCACTTGCATGTTAGTGTAACATTTGTTCTGTAAAAAGAAATCAAGGCCGTGCCGGCTCTGC
>CAZISU010000086.1:0-11243 GCA_964541935.1 uncultured Planctomycetaceae bacterium
AAATAGTAAGACCTTGGCGTTGGTGGGCTGACAATTGCGATTTGCGGCACTAGTAACCGGAGATTTGAGTGTCTATTACTCATTTGATACCATGGTAGGAGGAGACGGCACGACTGTGGCAGATGAGTCGGGCAACGGGTATACCGGTGATCTTGTCGGAAATATTGTTCCGGCTTACGGTCCGCGCGGCAATGCCGCTAAGATATGGAACGAGGGAGTGGATATTCCTTGGCTCGGCGGTTCGGTTGGTGCACCGACCAAGGAAGATGCCAACTGGAACTACATTGATCTCCCGGTAGCGGATATTTTCGCTGGCGGCGACATTCCAACTTCGAGTTTTACGCTGGCGCTATGGTACAATACCAAGGTACGCCTTGACATCGCCGCTGCAGGCTCCAACTCGGATCAGGCCACCTTGTGCCCGTTAGCAGCTGAGCCCCCCGAAAGCACTAAAGATAAGGACTGGCTGCTTCACGCGGAAATTCGCGGTCGCGCAACTACATCAGATGACTACTATCGCTATACCCTCAGAGGCCCCGAAATGGTGGGCATCGGACAAGTTGAGGCTGGTAAGGGTGATCCTGATGAAGGGCCCAATTGGGAAGAATGGACCCACTTCGCCATAACCTATAATAAAAACGCCGCCACCCTGAAAGTATTTGAAAATGGCGTGCTAATCGACTCAGTCGGTTCTATCAACACAGCAATCGAGATGCCCAGCCAATGGGACTTGGGAGCCCGTATCGGCTGCAATGTCGACGATGCCCGCCAGTTCCTTGGTACTATGGACGAAGTCTACATCTTCAATCGCACCCTTACCACCTCCGAGATTGCCACTCTGGCGACTCCGGATGCCCTGCCCGGCGATGCCAACCTCGATGGCACGGTGGATGATGAAGATGCTGCCACTCTGGCCGCGAACTGGCTGACGATGTCCGGTGCTACCTGGTTCCAGGGCGACTTCACCCACGACGGTATCGTTAATGATGAGGACATGACCCTCTTGGCCGCCAATTGGCAGGTCACCGCTGGCCCGGCTTCGGTTCCCGAACCCGGCTCACTGGCACTCCTGGCCGCCGGCCTCGTTGGTCTGACTCTGCTGCGACGAAAGAGTTAGGACGAAACGCCTGTCTCCGTAAGTGGAGGCATGAACAATAAAAGTGAGGCACTCGACGGGTCATCCAGCGTGATGGCCCGTCGTTTTTTGTTAATACCAGTAGAATGCAGCCGCTTGCAGACATCTATAATGGCTTGCCAAAAGCCACTCGCCCAGGTAGCATCGGGAAAATATGTTGCCAATCGGACATGGATATGTGTGGTTTCAGTGTCTAACGCATATCAGTGCTAGTGTGGTCTAGGGGACAACCCATGCAGTTGCTTTTTTCACAATCCTACGCAGACGTGCCTGCAAATTTAGCCAGAAATCTCGAACTCTGGCCGTATGTTCTTTTGGCAGTCGGTACGGTTGTCGTTATGTCGCTTGGGCGACGGTTTTTGCGTCGGCGAAAAAAGAGCAAAGGCACGTTTCCCGCCGATCTAACTATCGACGTGGCCGAACTGTGCAGAAGTGGCGCCACGCAAGGGCCGCCCGCCGCAGGGCCCGTGCTGGAGTTTTACAACCTGCCGGTGCGTCTGTTTGCGGTGGTTATCGCTCCGGTGGGGCGACTGCGCGAGCCGCCCCGCTTGGATGAACTGCCCGAGATTATCGACTGCATCCTGCCGGGCTTGGAACAAGTCAACGCCGCGCATCGGCCAGCCGTGCGGGTTTGGCCGCGTCAGGTGAGCGTACGAGGATTCTCGCACTCCTTTTTCACCAACGTCAAGCTACCAACCCCGAAAGACGTAAAAAACCCTTGGTCGATGGTGGCCGGTTTGTTCAAGGTCGATGACCAGCCCATGATGGCCGGCTTGGTACTGCAAACCGAAAAGCCCAACCGCCATGGCCAATACGTGATGGAACGGGAAGAAGATTGGCTGGGAATTTTGCGGATACGACCAGGTGAATAATATGCAAAGCAATCGGCCCCAGTCTGTGCTTACCCAACATGCCTTGCAAATATGGAACGCCGGCGTCGATGCCGTGCGTTCAGATCGCTTGATTGCCGAGAACCTTGCGGTCGAGGGTTCGTGCTTGCTGGTCGGCGACGAGTCGATCCCGTTGGATTCGATCGGCCGAATTGTCGTGGTGGGTGCCGGCAAGGCGGGTGCCGGTATGGCTGCTGCCGTCGAGGACGTGCTGGGAGAGCGGTTGTTGCGTGAGAAACAAGTCAGCGGTTGGGTCAATGTGCCCGACGATTGCGTGCGCGAGCTTAGCGCCATTCGTCTACACGGGGCCCGGCCGGCCGGCATCAACGAGCCTACTCAGGCCGGCGCCGACGGGGCCACGCAGATCCTGCGGCTGGTCGAATCATTGGAGCCGCGCGACTTGTGCCTGTGCTTGATTTCCGGCGGCGGATCGGCACTCTTGCCGGCGCCGGTCGAGGGCATCTCGCTTGCCGACAAACTGGCGGTAACGAGATTCTTAAGCGCCGCCGGAGCCAACATCGAAGAACTCAACACGGTTCGCAAGCAGCTCAGCCGTATCAAAGGCGGCGGCTTGGCGCGTGCGTGTGCCGCCGGGCGGCTCGTTTCGCTGATGATTTCCGACGTTTTGGGCGATCCGTTGGACGTAATAGCCTCGGGGCCCACCGTGTCAGACACCTCAACCGCCGACGAAGCCCTGGCGGTTCTCGAACGTTTCGGCGCGGCCGACGCGTTGCCTACGAGCATTTTTGCATTTCTCGAAAAAGCCAAAGCCGCCGCCAGTGAACGTGCCCCGGACCAGCCCGCCGGAAACTGCCGGGTATCAAATCTGGTGATCGGCAACAACGCCTTGGCGGTCGACGCCGCCGGGGCCGAGGCCGAACGTCTGGGCTACAGCCATGCCATGCAATCGGCCCCGGAGTGTGAAGGCCTTGCCGAAGACATCGGGCGGCACTTGGCCGAGATGGCTCTTTCCATGCGCAACGGCCCTGGTTCAAACAGCACGGGTTCAAACAGCACGGGTCCAGACTGCCTCATCAGCGGCGGCGAGCCCGTGGTTAAACTGGCCGACGCAAACGTGCGCGGACGGGGCGGTCGCAACCAGCAGTTGGTTCTGGCCGCGTTGGAGTTACTGGTGCAGAAAAACACCGAAGCCACTCGGGCTGTCGGAAGTGGTATCGCCATTCTTTCCGGCGGTACCGACGGCGAAGACGGGCCGACCGACGCCGCCGGGGCATTCTTCGACGAGTCGGTAATATCGGCAGCCGTCGAACAGGGCCTCGACCCATCAGACTTCCTGCGACGCAACGACGCCTACAACTTCTTCGAGCCGCTGGGCGCTTTGATTAAAACCGGCCCCACGCACACAAACGTCTGCGATATCCGCGTTGTGGCCGTCGAGCGGTAATATCGTCAATTCCTACGCCGCAATGCCAGCCATGCAATGCCCAGTGCCAAGAGCATGGCCGTGACATGTGGCTCGGGAACGGCGGCTGAGGTTGTCTTGCCTGCGTGCCAATTCACGGCCAACAGGGTTGCGTCGGTCTCGTTGACTTGTCCGTCGCCGTTGAAGTCTCCCTGGCCCCAGGTGGCGTCGGCAGCGGTCAACCAATTGGCTGCTAGAATTGTGGCATCAGCGTCGTCGATTCGTCCGTCGCCGTTGGCGTCACCGGCCATAAGGATCGGAGTGTAGGCCCCCGTAGCGTCCCAGCGGAAATAGTCGATTTCGGCCGCGCCGAACCCTTGGCTTGTGCCATCGCCGAAGCCGAGGTAACTATCGCCGGTGGTCGTGGTAGCCGATTCGCCGAAACCGATTTGCACACCGTCGCGCCAAATCTGATATTTTCTGGAATCAGCCTCGAAGGCCAGCCGATAAACGTGAAACTCGGAGGCGTTGTCGATACCATCGACCAATAAACTGACCTCTGCGGATCCGCTGTTGGTAGCAACGTGGTCAGTATCGACATTGAGCCATATTCGCTCGACGCCGTTGTCGACAAAAAAGTGCAGGCCCGGCACGTTGCCCTTGCCGCCGGTGACCTTGGCACTAAACTCGACCGTGTAGGACGTGGCCGCGGAGACTTCGGCAATCCAAGCGCTGCCGGCGACGGAGCTGTCGGTGTGGAACCATTCTCCACCGCTTGTGTAGGCCATGGTTGAATACGACAAAGCACCTTGGGAAACCGCGAAGCCAGCGTCGACCGTCGAGTGGTTGAAAAATGCCCAATTGGTTTTGCCCGACCCGCTGTCTTCGACCGTGGGAAGACCGCCGTCGGCCTCGTAGGCATGTGTAAAATCCTCGGACGACTTGGGTGTTACCGTCTGTGGCGGTATTTGTATCGGGTCGGCGCCGCCGGTAATCAGGTCGATGAGTGCGTCGCCCGTCATCCGCTGACCGGCCGTGTTGGGGTGCATGCCGTCCAGCAGCAAATCGTCCATGCTCTGGCCCGATACCTGATCGTAAGCCACGTACATGTTGTAAACGTCGAGCAACGGCACCGACTCGGCGGCCGCGATGTCGCGTACCGCTTGGCAATAGGGTATCAATGTGGCATTGAAGCCCATCGGGTCGCTGGGATCGTAGGGCGCGGTGCCGTAAAGACCCACCAATTGATCGGTCCAGCGCATGGGGTTGGGTGTCATCAAAACCACTTGGGCGCCGTCGTTTTTGAGCGTCTGTGTCATGTACGTGATATTCGAGGTATACGTCGCAAGGCTGATACGCGGCGCAGTGGCCGGCGGATTCGCCCAAACGTTCCATGTCGAATCGTTGATGCCGAACTGGATTACCACAAGATCCGGGTTGTAATCGCGGACATCGGAATTGAAGCGGGCCATGCCATCGCTGGATGTGTGGCCGCCGACACCGCTGTTGACTACCGAGCCCGTTATCCCATAGAGGGGTAGTTCGGCACGAAGTATGTCACTGTAGACAAACAAAGCGCCGCGCGGTGCGGTGGTCGAGTCGCCGAAACCCACGACCGTATTATTGCCCTGGGGCAGAAGCTCATCGGCCTGCGCCGGTACGTGCGAAAGACCGACGAGGAGGCAAGCAAGTAAAACACAATTTCTCAAAGTTGCAATCTTCACGATGCATAATTCCCATGTCGCCCGCTGTGCCTCCCCCATTGTCGATTATACGTGCATATTATTTGGTGACAAAATCGTTTTCTTTCAGGCTCAGTCTCACCATGCCCTGCATTGTGGTGATCCAGAGCACACCCGGCTTGTATTCGAAAACCGTGGGATACGATTGGCGGTAGTGCTGTCGTTTCTTACCCGGCGGTGTGATATTGCTGGCCACAATCACAGGTTCCGACCAGCTTTTGCATTCGTCGTCCGAGAAGGCCATGGAGAGTGTATCGCGACGTCCGATGCGTTTGGCCGGATCGCGGAACTTGTTCCAGAGCATCACTATCCGTCCGCTGGCAAGTCGCAAGAGCATGGCCGGCGAACTGCTGGAGAGGACCTGCGAAGGTTGGGGTTTCTGCCAGGTAAGCCCTTCGTCGCCGGAGTAGGTTTCCCATTGTCGACCGGTCACGGTTCTAAGCAATTGATAGAGCCGTCCGTCGGCCAGTTCGACGACAGTACCTTCCATGGTTCCACCGTGGTCGCCGTATCCGCCCTTTTTGCCGATGTCGATGGCGTTGCTGCGCTGCCAGGTGGCGCCTTCGTCGTCGGAGACGTATGTGAACATAACGTGCCGGCCGGGGTTGGCCAGGGCTTTTTCCACGGCCGCCACAATACGCCCGCTACGGGTTTGGATCATGCTGCGCAAATAACCGCACCAAGAGTCGTTCTGAATGACATGCGGCGGCAGCCAGGTTTTGCCACCGTCGCTGCTGCGGACCACGTAGGCCGGCAAATTGCAGCCCGGCTGTGGGCCGCCTTTGGCGTTGTCCCACTTGAAGCTGAGTTCGCCCAAGTTCATGAAGCCCAGAATCAGCGTGCCTTTTTTGGTTTGTAAAAGAGCACGCTCGTTGCTGACCTTGAACTTCGCATCTTTGGGGAAGATGGGCTGTTCGGTCCAGGTTTTGCCGCCGTCGCTGCTAATAAGAACGCACTTTTCGCCGGCCGCCATCACGCGTCCGTCGGCGAGATTGATAAACGGGCCCATATGCTTGTGTGGCAGTTGTTGGGCCTTATCGTGAATCTGTTCGCCGTAGATTGACGGTTTGAGCGTATCTTTCATCTTGGCGATTTGTGCCAACAATAGATCGGCCACGATCCGCTGGCCCTTGTCGTTGGGGTGCATGCCATCGAGTAAAAGATCGTCCATCGAGCAGTCCTTCTGCGTGCGGAAGGCGGTGAAGACGTCGAGCACGGGCACGCCCTCTTCCTCGCCGATACGATTCACCAAGGGGACGTATTTCTTAACCTGCGTGTTGAACCCGTCGGCATCGGCCGGGTCGTAGGGCGGCTTGCCGTACAGCTCACGGAGCTTGTCGGTCCAGGCCATGGGGTTGGGTGTCATCAGTATCACGGCCGTTCCGCGGCTTTTAAGCGTCCGCACCATTTTGCGTAGATTCTTTTCGTAGTCGGTCGGTGAAACACGCGGCTGTTTGGCGGGCGGATTTTTCCAGACGTCGAACGTCGAATCGTTGATACCCAACTGGATAATAACCAAGCCCGGGCTGCGATTGAGTACGTCGCGTTTGAAACGTCGCAAGGCATCGGCCGTGGTGTTACCGCCCACGCCGGCGTTGATCACATCGGCCTTCACGCCCAACCCCGGCAGTTCCTTGCGAAGCACGTCGCAGTACACCACCAGCGGCCCGCGCGGAGCAGTGGTCGAAGAGCCCAGGGCCACGATCACTAGCTTCGACGAACAGTTGTCGGCTGCGGAGGCCTTTTTCAACGACCAGGGGTGCATGGTTAATGAGACTAGAACGGCAATAACGAAAGCCGTGCAAATATTGCGGGGTAAGGGTAGGCGTGATTTCATCGGTAGGATTCCTCTAGGATTGGGCAGTGGTTAAGTAGGTATGCAAAGTTCTACGGGAATGATGACACGTCGCGGAACAAACGGCTCGCCGCGGCTTTGTTGGGCTAACATTTGCCCGATGGTTGCGGAGATATTTTGATCTTCAAATCGGGTTTTAACGTGCGGATAGCAGAATTGTTGGCTGGAAATATCGTTGGGTTGCAGGGTTTGGCAGGCGATCTCTACCTCTTGTCCAACGATCAGGCCACACTCGCTGGCGGCGGCCTCGATCTTTTTCACGAATTGGTGAGAGCGGGCGATAAGTCCCGTGGGGCGATCGGGCGAGGCGAGCAGATCGCTGATGACCGGCACCGCCGTGGCGGCGTCGGGCGAGATCACGCGAATTTTCAGTGCGTTGTGCGGCAAACCGGCGTTGCTGAGAACCTCGCTGATGCCGTCGATAAAGTCGTGGTCGCCTGGGCGGCTATCAGAATCCGCCAGCAGGGCAGTGCGGCGGTGGCCGCGGTCGAGCAGATGCTGCATCAGCAGCCGGCCGGCCTGGCGATTGTCCGCATCGACCGACGCTAGAGGCGGGCCGCCTAAATACAGAGATCCCAACACTACAGTGGCAACGCCCGTCTCGGCCAAATATGCGTAAACCTCGCGTGGGCAACTAACCGCCACCACGCCAGCCAAAGTGCCCGACTCGCGCGATTGTTGCAAGAGTGCCCTGACCAGCGACAGGCTGTCGGCCGCCGGCAGAAAGAAAAACTGGACATTCACGCCCTGGAGTTGGTCGCGAATGCCATCGATTAGCCGCCCGGGGCTCGGAGCAAGGCTGTGCGACCTACTCTGCTCGGGCATAATCACATAGACCGTCTGAACCCGTGACACCGGAGCGACCCTTGCCGCGGGACCCACAAATGTGCCCAAGGAACGCCGCCGCAGCAAAATTTCATTGCGGGCCAAAACGCCCATGGCTCGATCGGCCGTGGCCCGACTGACGCCCAGAATGCGTCCGGCCTCGACCGCCGTTAGAAACCGATCGCCCGGCACAAGGCTGCGACGCTGGATCTCCGACTCAAGTCGTTTTGCCAAGCGGGTGACCATCGAGATGTCGGTAGTTGCGTTTGCCATGCCACCTTTGTAGGGCATGCTGAGTAAGAAGTCAAGCTTTTACCCTGTTTTACTCAATAAGCTCTGGAAAGCAGCAATTTGGGCCATTTTTCCTTGTATTTACCCGCAAGCGACCTGCCGGCAAGCTTCGAAGGCCGCCACGGCCACGCTTACCGAGAGGTTCAGGCTGCGGGCCTGGGTCCGAATGGGGATTCGCAAGCAACGATCCTCACAGGCTTTCAGCAGCGATTGTGGCAGCCCTTTTGATTCGCTGCCGAAGACCAGCACGTCTCCGGCGGCGTATTCGACATCGGTGTAGATCGCGTCGACTTTTTTGGAGAAAAACCAAAAACGGTGACCCGTCAGGCGTTCAGTCAGAGCGTCCCAATCGTCGACCGCCTCCCAATCTAGATGTTGCCAGTAATCCAGGCCGGCCCGCCGCAGGCGGCGGTCTTCGATCTGGAACCCCAGCGGGCGGACCAGCCACAACTTCGCGCCCACTGCAACACAAGTCCGCCCCACACTGCCGGTGTTGTAGGGGATTTCCGGCTCAAACAAAACCACATTAAGAGAAGGCGAAGAAGTCAAGGCGGAGTCCTTTTGATGATTGGAGATGGACTCTTATTCTATTCGCATGGGATGGCAGCGTCGAGAGGGATTTCGAATCGGAACACGGCTCCACCCTGGGGGCGGTTTTCGGCCCAGATTCGTCCCTTATGGCAATCGAGAATCTCGCGACAGATCGATAAACCGAGCCCCGTGCCACCGGCCCCGGTGCGGGTCTTGCTCGACTGGATAAACTTATCGAAGATTTGTTCGAGTTCATTCTCGGGAATGCCCAGGCCTTGATCCAGAACCGAAACCAGGATAGATTCGTCCGTGCTTTCCACTCGAGTCTTTACGGTGCTTCCCGGCGGAGAGAATTTGATGGCGTTGCTCAGCAAGTTGCGAATAACCTGCTCCAGTCTCGCGTGGTCGGCTGTAATCCTTGTGTCGCTTGTCCGCTTTTCACATTTAACTGTTATGTCCTGATGATCCACGCGGGAACTGAACTCATCAGCGACTTTATGCGTGAGCAAGAAGAGATCTACTTGCATGGGGTCTAGTATCATTTTGCCGGCTTCGAGCTTGGAGAGATCCAAGAGGTCGTTGACCAAATTCAGAAGCGTCTCTCCGCTGCTATCGATTTTTTCGAAATAGTTTTGCAGTTTGTCCGGGTCGGCCGTTTTAGCCTTCTTTCTTCCGAATGTAGCGAAGCTGAGGATGCCGTGCAGCGGGGTGCGCAGTTCGTGCGACATGTTTGCCAGGAATTCGCTCTTCGCCTTGTTTGCTTCCCGTGCCGCGAGGTTCGATTCTTCCAGAGCGTGGTTGGTTTCCTCAAGCGCCCTGGCATAGTCCCGTAGCATCTCTTCCGATTCCTTCCGCTCGGAAATATCAATAAATGATTCCAGGAGAACCTGCTCGCCATTGAGTTCGAAAGGAATAACGGTCTTCAAAATAGGAATCTTGCGTTTGTCGCTGGTTATGAGGACACGTTCGGAATTATCCAGCGACTGACCAAGTTGCAAGATCGGGCAACGGTCAGCCTGGGCCGGACAAAGGGTTGCATGACAGAGTTTTCCCACCAGTTCTTCACTCGACGAATAGCCGGCCATGGACAGGGCCGTGCCGTTTACATAGCGGATGATTTTATCTCGCCCGATCACGATAACACCCAGCGGCAGCTTTTGCAGGATGTCTTGCGTGGCTTGTTTCGAACGCTTAAGTTCGGCTGTTGCCCGATCGCGGTCGGCCAGATTCTGAGAAACTCGCATCAGGATCAGCCCGCCGACAATTGCGACGAGTAAGGACGAGGCCGCAATTATAATGTATTTTGCCGTATTCATCCTCTTGCTGGTTTTTTCGCGCTCGGTCTCTAATGCCGCGAGACGGCGGGCCGTGTCATAATAGATATGATTCGCCCGTTCCCTGCTGCGATGTACTAGAGCGCAAACCGCCTTGAGTCGAAAGGCCGCAGCCTTGTCTAAGCGGTTTTTTTCTTCCTCCCTAGTTGCTGAAAATCGCTTGCGCAAAATCTGAACCAGCTTGTCCGTTCCGGCGATCAGGTCGTGTATCATGGGCGTTAGTTCAACCACCTCGATCACGATTCCGTTGGGATTGCTCTGACTGTAGACGATACGCTTGCGGATTTCATCGACATCAACCATGTTCGCGGGCACCTTCTCTTCAATCACACCGCCCTTGGCCAACACGGCAAGAGCGCCGCTGATAATGTCGATTTCTTCATCCAGCTTTTGCCGGAGTACGTCAAGTTCGTGCTCGTCGGTTGCATTGGCCAAATGATGCGTGTGGTGCCCTGTCTGTAGAAGCTTCTTCTGAATAATGCTACCAATCGCTCTACGGTTGCGCTGATGCTCGATCCGCGCATCGCATCGCCCCAGGCGGGCTTCGTTTACGGATGAACCAATCAGCAATAGGACGATTGTTGCTGTGAAAATTCCGATCAGCAACAATAACCATCCAACGACCGGCTCACGTAAATTGGGAAAATACTGGCGGGTAGACATGGTGTACCACTTCAGTTCGAACTTGCATTAGTATTACGAATTCTCGAAAACTCTTGTGCGGGTTGTAGACGCTTGGGATCATGAAACCCATATTTTCGGAACAATTCTTGTCCCTTCTGAGAAGATGCGTAACTCATGAACTTGCGGGCGATATCGGGATAGCGAGAAGTCGTCAACAGCCCAAGCACCAGTTTCTTGGCCGGCGCCATTTCTGAGGTGATCGGCAACGTATCGACATAAGGTTCGTTTTCGGGCCAGCAGGCCGTTGCATACCAGTTGACAACCAGGTCCGCTTCCTTGTCTTTGAGCACCTTGATGAGATCTTTTGAATCGCTCGTGAACTTGCGCGCGTTTTGACAAACCGCTTCGTAAATGCCACGCTTGTGCAGTATCTTCTTCGTCTCGCGCCCGATGCTGCCGCTTTCCGAATCGCCGATCACCACGTAAAAATTTGGTGCTGTAAGATTGTCGAGATCGGCCGAGATACGCTTGGGATTACCCTTCTGAACCAACATGGCCGCGCGGTTGCGGCCCACCATTACGCTGTCTTTGACGAGGCCTTTCTCGATGCCGGACTTGATGTATGAATCCGACCCGGGTAGATAGAGGTCGCC
>CAZISU010000087.1:0-11213 GCA_964541935.1 uncultured Planctomycetaceae bacterium
GCACTTTGTTGAGTTGGTTGACCAGGCGTCCGTATTCGACCTCGCCTTGGCCGACGCGGACTTGGAACTCTTCCTTGCTGGTATCGCGCAGACGCACGTGGATCACGTCTTTAATCAGATCATCATAATCCACCTCGCTGTGCGAGCCGCAGATAAAATGGCTAGGATCGAGCGTCACGCCCAGGCCCTTGACGTTGTCGCACAACGTGGTGATCGTGCCGGGATCCTGGCTGATGCGGTTGGCCTCGGTTTGTAGGCCCACAACCACTCCCTCGGGCGCGCCGATAGCGACCAGCTTGCGGAGTCGCTCGACCTCGCCGTTGAAGGGCGTTCCCAACTCGGAGGAGCGAACTGTAATGGCAATTACTTTGACGGCTTTGGCCAGCTTGCAACAGGCGGAAAACTGGCGATAGGCCTCTTCCTCGGGCGCGTCGGTGTCAAAACTGAAGGCGATGGGCGTAAGGCGGTGCGTTTGGCGGCAGAGTTGGACGGCCTTATCGAGATCGGCGACCACTTCCGATGGCTTTATATGGCCGTCCGTTTCGTGGATCATTATCTCGACGGCCGTAAATTGCAGGTCCACCAGTCTACTAAGGGCGGCATCCAGTGGTAAATTTGCAAAACATCTGCTAGTTGCGGCGACAAACACTTATTCACTCCTCGTCTCATCGTTTTATGCGGAAGGGTAGGCCGATAGCTTACCGCCATAAGGCCTTTTATGGCAACATCAACTCTTGCCCACCGTATTCACCACATGGAATCGCGACATAAGTAGGGTGCGTCGGTGATGCACCACGGCGTTGCAGAAATCGCGGAAAAGTCTTTACGTATAATCCCTAGACACCCCAGCGTTACTTGGTCCGTCACGGGTGCAGCCAGGGGGCTTGGCGAGAAGGTCTTGATCCGGGTGAGGATTTTCTGTATTAAAGCCCCGCATTTTTTTCTTTTCTTCTCACGGTTTCCACGGTTTGTTTCAACTGGCGGCCGAAATATTCGGCTTAAGACATGATTATGCTCTTGGTTCCAAAAAAACTCTGCCAAGCGGATATGTGGCCCATGTTTGCCGTGATTGGATTGGCCGCTATTGTGTTTGGTGGGTGCGCACAGTTGGGAGCGAATCGGCCGCCGCAAAGCGAGCAGGCGCTTTTTCCGACCACCCTGGAACTGGATCCGACGATTGTCAATCCGATAGATAACCACCCGATGATGACGATGTTGCGGCCGTCGAACGAGCGGGATTGGGTGCCCGAGCAAGCGGTTTTGCCGCGGGCGGAGTTTCTCGGCAATGAAATCCTGGTGCATAACATCCGAAACTGCAAATACAGCTCGGCAGATGACGTCGTGGTAGAGCATTACGACAAGCGGTTCGACCTGAAACGCATTAAATCTGTCGACTTTCTCATCTGCCCATTTCCAGTCATGCCGGGCGTTGCCCACACGATGATCAGCTTCGGGTTCGAAGGCGACGAGTATCTGGGCGTTTCGGTCGAAGTTCGCAAGGAGAAAGGCGAAACGTACGATCCGATCAAGGGTTTCTTGCGCCAATACGAGATTATGTACGTGGTGGCCGATGAGCGCGATCTCGTCCAGCTACGGACAAATCACTGGCAAAACGAGGTGTTTTTGTATCCCACGCGCGCCACGCCCGAGGCTGCGCGAAAAATGTTCGTCGACGTCATGCGGCGCGTGAACAAGCTTTATGTTGCGCCCGAATTCTACGACACGCTGACCAACAACTGCACGACGAACATTGTGCAGCACGTTAATCACTTGTCTCCCAATCGGATACCGTTGGATTATCGCGTGCTCATGGCCGGGCATTCCGACGAGTTGGCCTACGACCTGGGGCTGTTGGATACCGAAGACAGCTTCGAGCAGACCAAGGCCCGCGCGGGGGTGAACTATCAGGCTTATCTGTTCCGAAACGACGCGGATTTTTCGGCGAAAATCCGACGCTAATAGTCGTTTGCGCAGTTCTTATGGTTTATGCAATCATGTCGATGTGTATGATTATTTTCTAATTGCCTGCCGTTAATCCCTATTTTTGGATTAGCTACGTATAACCGTAAAGCTGCGCAGCAGATAACGACATTTGCTGAAAAGCTGCGATTCAAAGCATTGATACGCGAGTAAAGCCAGGTTACCCTGGTGGTTTAGGTGGTTTTCAGCTCGATCATTTCGGTTAATTTGGAACTTGCACTGAGTTGGCTACAGAACCCGAATGTCCGCTCTGAGGATTCGCTGAGGCATCGGTCCGGAAAGTGCGGGTAACAGCACAAAAGAAAAACGGAAAGGAGACGCGAAGAGGCTTTAGTTTGTGGAATTTAGTTTTTATCACACATCGATTTTTCCGGTCGCCGAGGGCGACCACCCGAAGTACGACAACATTGAAGAAGAGACTTAAATTGAAAAAGTTAGTAACAGTTTGCACATTAGCAGCAGTGATTTTTGGAATTGGCGGCATCGTGCAGGCGGGTTTCGACGCCTTTGTGATCCGTAATGGCGCGAGCGGCGGGCCCACAATTCAGGCCAATAACGACTATGTTCCCGGCGCTACCGAGTTTGTTATCGGTGAAGGCGGCATGAAGGCCGCTTTAGGTTCCAACGACATCAACGGGATCACCATCGCGGGCATTTCCCAGTTGAGCATCACGCGTCTCGATGACACGAGCCGTTTCAGCGGCGGTTCTGGTCCCGCGGTGGCTCCATACTTCAATATCTGGGTTACGGACAGAGCCGGTAAGTTCGCAACAATTTCCAATCAACCTTCTCGCGGCGATTTCCAGCCACTTTTCGAAGAAACCATTGATGGAAGCAATACTTATCACACTTACGACCTCAGCTATGCGGATCTTGCGGATAAAAGCTTGCAAGTATACGAGACCGTCAGTGGCGGCTATGGCTCGACTAGCACTTGGGTTCACGACCTGTGCGGCAATCATGAACTCACATTTGCCGACATTGCTTCTCTGACCATTGCTCCGCCATCGGCAGCGTACATTCAGGATTCTGCAAATGCTGTGGGCTCGGGAGCGGCCGATGTGCTTGGCACCAACGAAGCCTACGGCTTCAACTGGGTTTTTGGCGATACCCTCAGCAATTATGTGTCAGGTGCGGAAGGTTACGTGGTTTCGGACTTCAACGCCGTTCCCGAACCTTCGACGTTTGCCATGCTTGGCCTCGGCGCAATAAGCCTGATGCTGATTCGCAGAAAACGTTAGGCGAAAATTTTTTAGCGTCCAAAACAAAGGGGGCGGCCATAAGACTAGTACTAGCCGGTCTTAGGTCGCCCCTCCCTTCGCTTGCGCTTCGGGTTAGTATGCATAACCTCAACAGCGGTGTTGTAAATCACCAAATATCCGTACCATTCAGCTCTGCTTTTTCAGCACGCCTCAAGCGGCCGCAAGCGGCTCGGCTAACAAGGTCAATACCGAAAGTATTTTTTCAATGGGCTGTTAGGGCGTGTTGGCGTGGCAACCCAGGAGGGATTCTTCGGCCGAATCTGTGCTATCAGGCTCAATCTGCGTAGGGATTTCGAACGATAATTTGGCCCCGCCTTCTTGCCGATTCTCTGCCCAGATTCGACCTTTGTGGGCGTCGATGATCTCGCGGCAGATGGCCAGCCCCAGTCCGGTGCCTCCGGCCCCGGTTCGAGTTTTGCTCGATTGGATGAACTTGTCGAATACGGCTTCGAGTTCATCCTGCGGAATCCCCACGCCGTTATCGGAAACGCTTACAGTCAGGCAGCCATCGTTTTGTTTGATTTCAATTTCGATCAGTTCACCGTCGGGCGAGAACTTGACGGCGTTGCTTATGAGGTTGCGGAACACCTGTGAGAGTTTTTCGTAATCGACGTGCGCCATGGGATCGAATTCTGGTTTGCGACAAACTAGCCTTAATTTTCGCCGATCTGTCAAAGATGCAAACTCGTCCAACATGCCCACGAGTATTGCATAAATATTCTGGTGCGAGAGTCGGACTTCGACTTTGCCCGACTCCAACTTGGCCAGATCCAGTAGGTCGTTGACAATTGCCAGTAAAGTGTTGCCGCTTTTATCGATTCTCTGGAAGTACTTGCGGGTTTTTTCTTCGTCGAGGTCACCGGACTCGTTTATGCCGAATGAAGCGAAGCTGAGGATGCCGTGCAGCGGCGTGCGGAGTTCGTGTGACATATTGGCAAGGAACTCGGATTTAGTATAGTTGGCTTGATCGGCTTCCGTTTCGGCCCTTGTCCGTTCCGCGACTTCGAGTTGCAATTCGAAATTTGCTTGGGCCAGTTCGGCAGTTCTCTCGCGGATGATTTCTTCGAGTTGTTCGCTGTTTTTGAGCAAGAGGGCCTCGGTCTCTTTTTGCCGAGATATATCGAACATGATACCGCGCACGCCGACCGGTTTTCCGTCGAGCATAATTGGCGTACCCTGCACGATTACGGGGAAGGTGCTCCCGTCTTTTCGCCGCGCCAGACATTCACAACTGTCTGGAGTGCCACGTTTGGTTGCAGCGCAAAAGTTCCACTTGGCCCTTTCTCGATCTTCGGGAACGAACAGATCCACGGCTCGAAAGTTTTTTACGAAGTCCTCGCGGGTGAAACCGGTCAGAGCCGAGGCTTGTTCATTGACGAATGTGATAAGACCGTTTTGATCCGTTTCGTAAACGATCTCGGGCAGCATCTGCCCCAATTCACGAAAGCGTTCTTCGCTTCTGCGTAGATCCTTATCCGCCCGTTGGCGTTGGATAATTCGCCACATGCCTTGCATTAACAGAGTCAGTTGCCGCACGTCGGAGGTGGTATAGCCTTCGGTTTTATTGGCCACACCGGCCACGGCAACGATTTTACCGCGATCAAAAATTGGTACGTTCATGTGGCGGGAAATTTCCACATGGCCGTTAGGGCACCCCTTTTTTGCCGGATGGGGAGCCAGATAGTCGTTGGTGATGACCGGCTTGCGCTGTCTGACGCCTTCGCCCCACAGTCCCGTGTCGCGAATGTTATATACACTCGGTTTATCGGCCATCGCGCATTCTGCCATGGCCCGTTTTGACCAAGAATACATCTCCATTGCAGTTTCGTCTTCGTTGACAAAAGCCAGATAGCCAATGCGGCTCTTGGTTATGGTAACGCCGCCTTCAAGAGCAAAATTACAGATGTTTTTCAAGGACGTATCCGTCATTTGATTTAATTGAAGCAAGGTCTCCAGACGCGATTCATTTAAGCGGATTTCCTCCTCGGCCTGCTTCCAGATGGTGATGTCGGTGACGAAACTCTCGATCGTTAACGGTTCCCCGTCGTCGGAAAACGTTCCCTGTCCGCATTCCCGCACCCACTTCTGAGCGCCGTCGGCTGTAACAATGCGATATTCCAAGGTGAAGGGCGAGTGGTTTTCCAGAGCCGCTTCGATTTTCGTCCAAACAGTTTCCCGGTCTTCGGGATGTATGATTTTCGCAAAAGAAGTTCTGCAGTCTCCGCATATCTTTGCAGCGGACAAACCCGTCAGTTCCATATAACCTTCGCTGATAAAGTCCACGATCCAACCGCGATCATTGCGGCAACGATAGACCATGCCCGGCAAACTTCCCATCAGGGCGGAGAGTGTGCGCTGGCTCGACCGCAGTTGTTCCTCGGACTGCTGGAAATTCTCGTTCAGGGATGCGAAACGGCGGATGCCCCTGCGCCGCAGCCAGAGCCCCGTCGCCAAGACCATGGCCACAATTGCGGCGGCGATGAACGAGACAGCTTGCGGATCGATTGTATCAAGAGGGACAATCATGATGTTCCTGAAAGACTGAACTTTTTACCGGTTTTGGCAATTTATATACGAAAGATTAGGTTGCTCAACCCGCTACAGTGTCGAGTCTGGGGGAACTTTTTAAGTATATAATACGCATTGCGTCAGGTAAGAATGCCTTTTCCGAAAAGATCCACCCGTTTGCGGGGGGGTGTGGTCTGGCATGTCCGCGGAATTATGTGTAGTCCAGCGGATCTTCGCAACCGGCTTCGGCGAAACCACGCAGCCGCAACTGGCAGGCGTCGCAGCGACCGCAGCTTAGGCCGTTGGGGGCCGGATCGTAGCAGGTGTGGGTGAGGCCATAATCGACGCCCAGTGTGGTGCCGCAGCGGATTATCTGGGCCTTGGACATTTCCAGCAGCGGAGCGCGAATGCGGAAGCGCAACGCGCCTTCCACGCCCGCCTTGGTCGCCAGATTGGCCAAGCGTTCGAAGGCCGCGAGAAACTCGGGCCGACAGTCGGGATAACCGCTATAATCGACCGCGTTGACACCCAGGAAAATGTCGGCCGCGCCGATCACCTCGGCATAGCTCAGTGCCATCGAAAGCAGCACCGTGTTGCGGGCCGGGACATATGTGACCGGGATCTCGGCCGACATGGCCTCGTGCGAACGGCCCTTGGGAACCTCGATCTGGTCGGTCAAAGCACTGCCGCCGAAACTCGATAGGTCGACCGAGACGGTAACGTGCTTTAGCACACCGATCGCGCGGGCCACGCGCGCGGCGGCGTCGAGCTCGAAGCGATGTCGCTGGCCGTAATCGACCGACATGGCGTACAACTCGAACCCTTGGTCGCGGGCGATGGCGGCCGTTGTGGCCGAATCGAGTCCGCCGGATAGCAGTATTACGGCCGGTTTACTTCCCATGTAGTTTAGGATCCGTAGGCCGGGTTGTGCCCGGCATGGGCGTTTGTGGACGGTTTCATTGCCGGGTTATAACCCGGCCTACGTTAATGTCACTTTATCAATTCATCGTCGACCAACGTCTTCAGGCCCGGGTTGGGAACCTTGAAGTACGTGGCCTTGCCGCCCGGGTCCACGAATTCGGTCAACCGTAGCGAGAGGTTGGGCTTGGTGTGGGGATACCAAACACCCGGGCCCCAAGCCTTGATTCGATAGGCCAGTCCGTTGGGACGCACGGTGGCGTCGGCGATGGGGCCTTCGAGCGAATCGACGTCGATGACCAGCAGCCGCGGGTCGACGCCCTTGAGTTTCTTGTTTTTCGACGGGTCGAGGCAGAACACCAACGGGCCGCGCATGACAGCCACGCAACCGGCCTGGTTTACGCGGCCTTTGACCAAACGCGTGTGCATAGGCATATCGAGTTCTACACGGTCGCCGGCTTGCCACTTGCGTGCGATGGTATAGAACGAGCCCGGCACCACGCCCTTGCTCGCTTTACCGTTGACCTTCACGGTCGCGCTATCGCACCAGGCAGGAATTCGCAAGGCCAATGGGAACTCGGTTGCCTCGGACGGGTCGACGTGGATGGTAACCTTGCCCGAGTTGGGATAGTCGGTTTCTTGGCGGACGGCAAGCTCCGTGCCTGTGGGAAGTTTCAATTTGGCCGACGACTGGGTATATAGATTCACGGCCAACCCGTCCTTCGAGCGGTAATAGATCATCTTGGGGATTTCGCTCATAATCCGACGGTAGTTGCAGGGGCAACAATAGGTATCGCCTTTGAAATACGAGCGTGGGCCGTCAAATGGCGTATAGTAGCGGACCTTGCGACCGTCGGGCGACTGGGCGGCGAAGAGCGAGTTATAAACACTCCGTTCCATGATATCGCCGTAGGCGGACTTACCTTCCATGCGGGCCAGCTCATCGACCAGACGCACAATATAGGCCGTGGCACAGGTTTCGCCCAGGTTGATGGTTCCCTCCTGGGTGTTGTGCCAACATTCATGATCGCCGCAGGCACCGGTGATAGACATGCCTTCGCCGTGGGTGAGGAACTCGATGACGTCGTGGCTGCCTTCGAGCAAACGAGCTTCTTCCTGCAAACGATAGAGCTGAAGTTGGCCGATCAAACGCGACATGTGTGCGTAGGCGTGGCCTTGTATCGGATTAAAGCGCCCCAACACGATTTCGTGTTTCCACTCGGGCAGCTTACGGAACTTGACGACGAAGTCGAGGTACTTCTTTTCTTTGGTTTCGCGGTAGAGATCCAACAAGAGCGGTTCTAGCCCAGTCACGCTCATGAGCGTGGTGATGCCGCCCTCGAAGTCCCGCTGGGGTTTGGCCGACCAGCGGTCAATAATATAGTCGGCCGTTTTTCGCGTGGCGTCCAACGCGCGACGGTTGCCGAAGAGACGATAATCGCGCATCCAGCCTTGCATGATGTAGGCCATTTCATGCACGTCCCAAAGAATCCACATTCGCTTCGACGGCTTCATCATGCCCACATATCCGTCAGGCTCTTGCAGCTTGATCATTTCCTCGACCAGCAGGGTCTTTCGTCGCAGGGACTCTGGGTCTCCGCTGTACGCGGCCAGGCCGACCGCGCTGTCCATCAGCATTCCCACGCCGATGAATCCGCCGTCGCGGTTCTTCTTACGAAACGGCTTGATAAAATCGCCTTCCAGGTCGAGCTTGTTCAAGTTGTTTTGAATGGTCATATCGATGCGGCGGCCGATTTCCCCGCCGACTTTAACCTGATCGATTTTCAAGGGCTTAAGGGCGTCGGCGGACCATGCTTCAGTATCTTGCGCGGTTATGAAACATAACGCGGCCAGGCAGCAGAGGATCGGGATGGATGAAAAAACACGGCGTGGGCGTTGGCTGTGAATCATGTTGGCCTCTGGGTTGGTTAGGGTGGGGGTGTTGCGGTATGATTAAAGCTATATGGCGTATTATGCCAGGATGAACACCGAAAATAAAGGAGATCGCCCCTTGAGCGACGCATTTGCTGATATACTCGAAACCTTCGAAAACCAGCACCCCCAGCGGGATTATACGATCGAGATCGTCTGCCCCGAATTCACCTCGGTTTGCCCCAAAACGGGCCAGCCCGACTTCGGCACACTCACCTTTACCTATGTGCCAGACAGGCTTTGCGTCGAACTCAAGAGTCTCAAACTCTACCTGCAAAAGTTCCGCAACGAGGGCATTTTCTACGAAAACGTCACCAATCGCATCCTCGACGACGTGGCCACCTTGCTTTCGCCGCGTCAGATGACGCTGGTGGCAGCCTTTACTGCTCGCGGGGGGATAACTACGACCGTGACCGTTCGTTTTGAGAAGTCTGTGGAAAAGTAAGGTTCTTTACGGTTTTTTTGCGTAATTAAGAGGGCATTTCTCGTCTATTGGCCGGCGAACTCTCGCCGGTCCAACACTGTTCCATCTAGCCCTTTTAACTCAACCGTCATCTTCAGGGGATTTTTGCTGAAGGTTAGCAGGATGTAGCAGTGTTCGCTCTTGAGGAATTTCGAGTGCGGGTCGGGATAGCGGATGCCTTTGCCGTTTAGCGAGGTGTTGTAGTAAGTTAAGTCGTTCGTCTCGGCCCGTTCGGCAAAATATCCGAAGCCGCTGACGGCTATGGTGCCGCGCTGTAGCATGCGTCCCCAGTCGCCGCCCTCGCGAGATCGCATAGCGACATTCTGTTCGTTGTAAAGCGTCACCACCAGTGGTGGTTGGTGACGTTCCACCAGATTCGCGTACCATCGGAACTGTGCCGAACTCTTGTCGAATGCATGGCACGCCTGCCAGGTTGTGCCTTGGTCCGAGGAGTGGTTGAGGTCGAGGGCAACAAAGCGGACGCCGAAGTCGGGGATGTCGAAACTCCACTTCCACTCGTCTCCGGGAAGTTCGAAGAAGCGGCGGAAGGCCGTGGCCCCGATGTCGTAAACCGGCTGGGCGGGAGGTTTTGGACCGCGAGGGCGGAATTCTTTGTCGTGGTTGCCCAGGACCGGCATGAAGGGCGTCGAGCGAAAGAGGGCCGCATAGCGGTCGATGAGTTCGGCGTAGGGCCGCATGCACTGCTTGTTGCCGGGCCCGCAAAGCTGGTGCAGGTTGGCGATGTTGTCGCCGGCGGTCAGCAGCAGATGCACATCGTCCTCGATAAGCCCAGGCAGTTTGGGATTGCCGCGCCAGTTGGCAACTACACCAACCCGCAACACGTTGCTGGGGTAGCCCTTGAAGGTGGCGTTGGCCGAGGTCTGTGTGCCTGTGCCGACCGAGTAGTGATAGGTCGTATCCCGTTTGGGGATGGGGATCTCGACGTGATGCAGCGTGGTGTTGCCTTCGACACTGACCTCGTGGCCGTACTTTTCGCTCGTGCCGTATCTGACCAGCGAGCGGCCCGGCGACTTGCTGGTCCAGTTGACAACGATTTTGTCCGGCCGGTGCGAGCGATGCGTAAGCCATACACGCTCGATTTGGGCCAAGGCCGAGGAGCCCAGCAGTGTGAAGAAGCTAAAAACCAATATCAAGCGTAAAAATGACATTCTATTTTCGTACCCCGATCATAACCGCCACGGGGCGATGGGCATTGCCTGAGGGCCGGTTGGCCGTCTTGATGGATTCCGATTGGCCGTCGCGATAAACCATCACGGAACTGCCGCCCCCGTCCAAATTGATGGCGTTATGACAGCCGTGCTCGACCATGATCTCGGCAAGTTCGCGCATGGTTGCTCCATCGCTGTAGCCTTTACGGCGGCCGTCTACAACCGCCAGAAGCAAGAAACACTTTTGCTTGTCAACGCCCAAGGCCGTACGCGGATGCCTGGGCATGTATACATGAGGAACGATTCGGCCGTTTTTTACCAATGCTGTGCAATACTTTTCCACAGCCTGTTGAACATCATCCTTGCCTGAGGGTCTGCCAAAAAACGCCTGCGATTTTTTGTTCAGCCAAAATACAATAGCATTCTCATTTCCTGGATCTTTGGGATCATGCAGCGGACTTATGATTTTGCCATCCGCCACGGACATGCCGATAATGTTCACCCCCATTCCTTGCGGCCATCCGCGTCTTTTATCGCCATTTTTCACCTTTGAAAAAGAGTTGCAATTCGTGGCCGCGAGAAGATTGTATTTGGACATATATTTTTCAGGCTTCATCAGAGTGGCTTCAGCCGGGCCTGCGCCGTCGGGATCGTCGTCGGCTACCACAACAACTTCATACTTGGGATTACGAAGGTCGATCCTCATGAAAGATGCCGCCAGCGGACGCGGCTCCTTTCTGCTTTCATTCCAAATCAATACCGGCTCGGCCTCCGCAGCCGCCGCGCCCGGCCGAGCATCAAGCTTGACCAACAGCGGCTCTGCGGAAAAAGAACGGCTTTGGGTTGTATAAAAGACCAACAATAAATAAAAAAAGAATCTTAGTTTAATTTGAAACATATCGGTTGTTGTCTTTCTATGTCATTAATTCTGATCATTGTGAAATAATTCACCATTTTTTGCGGTTTTCGGGAGGGCGAAGC
>CAZISU010000088.1:0-11203 GCA_964541935.1 uncultured Planctomycetaceae bacterium
ATACCATCGAAGCCGCGCCGGCCGGTTCGCACTGGGCCGTGGGCACCGAATTGAATCTGGTCAACCGTCTGAAGAATCGCTTTGCCGACAAGAAGATCGATTTCCTTTCCAACGAAATCGGCATCTGCCCAACAATGTACCGCATCGATCTTGCGCACCTCTGCTGGGTGCTGGAAAATCTGGCGGCCGACGCGCCGTTGAACGTGATTCGGGTAGACGAAGAAGTCGCCCGCGATGCACTGTTGGCGTTGGAGCGGATGTTGGAGGTGCGGTAATCTCGTGCTGAGAGTCGCACATTATCAACAGAAGCAGTAGATAGTTGACAAACGGCGTGTCATACGGTTAGAATGGCTACCGCCAGGGAGGGGTGGCTCGTCTGAGAAGGAACTCGGATTTCGGTACTGTCTGGCCGTCCCGTCTGGACTGTAACGTCGGGTAAATCCGCATTCTGTGATAAAGGAAGCGATGATGGTGCATGCGAACTATTCGACGGCGAAGCGGTCGGCGGGAGGCACATTAGCTTGACGCAAGAATTACCCACGCCGATTACGAACAGTCATTTGCCGAAACTGCGGCATTGGGCGCGTACGCGTGTGCCGGCGCTGGCTTTGATAGGGCTGGTGGCGGTCGCCTATCTTTCGGCCATGGATGCCGGGTTTATTTGGGATGACAATGCACACGTAACCCACAGCGCGCCGTTGCGGAGCGTGGACGGCTTGCGGCAAATCTGGCTGGAACTGGGGGCTACTCCACAGTACTACCCCTTGGTGCATACGAGTTTTTGGCTGGAATTTCAATTGTGGGAGACTTTTCCGAACGGGTATCATGTAACGAACATTTTCATTCATGCCTTGAGCGTCGTCGTGCTGTGGCGAATTCTGAGTATGTTGAACGTGCCCGGGGCCTGGTTTGCGGCGGCCATTTTTGCGGTGCATCCGGTACACGTGGAGTCGGTTGCCTGGATCAGCGAACGCAAGAATGTGCTATCCGGGTTGTTCTATCTTTGGGCCCTGTGGGCTTATTTGGCCGGGGCGCTGCCGTCGGAAAAGCCTTCCCGCGGCGTCTGGCTCTACGTTTTGTCGCTTGTGCTGTTCGTTTGCGCCCTGTTGTGCAAGACCGTGACCTGCAGCCTGCCGCTAGTGTTGCTGCTGATTCTTTGGTGGAAACGCGGGCAGGTTACCCGCACGGACTTGAAGTGCCTATCGCCCTTTTTCGCGATCGGACTGGCGATGGGACTTTTGACCGTGTGGATGGAGAAGTACTTTGTGGGCGCGATGGGCGGCGACTGGGAACTATCGCTAGTTGAGCGTGTGCTTGTGGGCGGACGCGCCTCCTGGTTCTATGCCTGGAAACTCGCCTGGCCGCAGCCGCTGGTCTTCATCTACCCACGCTGGCAAATCGACGCCTGGCAGCCCTGGCAATATGCCTATCCGCTGGGGATTGCCGTGCTGCTGATTGTCTTGTGGCTAGGCCGAGCCCGGATCGGACGCGGGGCCTTTGCGGCGGTCGCGATTTTCTTGTTCACGCTTTCGCCCGCACTAGGGTTCTTCAACGTCTATCCGATGATATTTTCCTTTGTGGCCGATCATTTCCAGTACTTGGCCAGCATCGCGCTGGTCAGCCTGCTCGTATCGTGGGCGTCGACCTTGGCCGCCGGGAATCGCGTGGCCGATGTAATACGGGTGGTGGCCGGCGTTGGGCTGGTGGTTGTGCTCACACTGCTCACAAGCGAGCGCTGCCGGGCCTTTCGTGATTCAGAAAGCCTGTGGGTGGACACGCTAGCGAAGAATCCGCAAGCCTGGATGGCTCACAACAACCTGGGGATGGTGCGTCTGAATCAAGGCGATTTCGACAGCGCAAAACGCTGTTTCGAGTCGGCCCTCGAGCTGAGGCCGGAATCGGTTCGTGCCCATAATAACATGGGCGGTCTGTTGGTAGCTCGCGGTCAGATTGGCGACGCATTGGAACATTTCGAAGAGGCTGTGCGGATCGAACCCGACTTCGTCGGTGCCCGCCTCAACCTGTGTAAGACGTTGGCGGCTTCGGGAAAAACCCAGCAGGCCATGCCGCATTATCTGCACGCCTTGGGGGTGAATAGCCGCGTAGCCCGCACGCACGACAGTCTGGCGTTTTTTCTAATCGAGTCAGCGGGCCGGCAAGACGCAAGTGAATTTTTCGACAAGGCGATCAGTGTCAAGGAAGATTGGCCCCTGTTATTAAACCAGATGGCCTGGATGCTCGCCACCAGTCACGATCCGCAGCGCCGCGACCCCCCACGGGCAGTGATACTTGCCCTGCTCGCGACCGAACAGACAAACTATGCCAACGCTAATATCGTCGATACGCTAGCGGCCGCGCAGGCAGCAGCGGGCGATTTCGACACGGCATGTGAGACCCAACGCCAGGCGATTGCGATAGTAGAGCAACAGCGTAACGCCAGGCTGGTCGATGAGTTTCGCATGCATCTTCGGCTTTTTGAGCAAGAAAAGCCGTATGTTGAGCCAAAGTAAACGTCGCAATCAACTTTTGCTTAGACCTGTCAATTGAAGGTTCAGGGCCCGGCCCCCCCTTGGTTGCATCTGTTTCCGCTTCACGCCCCCCCCTTGATGCAAGACGCCCCCTCGGGCGCAGGTTACCTGTCTACGCGCAGTCCCGTGTTTACCTAGATTTCCTAAACCCGACATATGACATTTGTGTTGTGTGCATTTGGGAACTTTGGGTATTTCACTTGAACGATTGGCTCTTAGGACTCCGAGGACTTGGTTTGAGTGGGCAGTTGTTTGCGTATCGTTTTGCAGATTTCAAATCAGCTCTCCGTCATTTGACGGGTGCGTTTTTCTAAGAGGGCAAAAGAGTGGGGGGCACCAGACAAGGGCGAGCGAGACGCCGCCTGACAGGAAGGACTGAACATGCGTATCGTAGTGCTTTCCCTTGTAGGTTTAATGGCCACCAGTATATTGGCCATGGAAACCAAGGGCGATGTGAGGAGCCCGCTTGGTGATCAAGATTTGAGGGGTCAAGCCCAGGCCACTCAGCGTGATTATGCTACTCTGGTGAGTCATTGTGCAGAGTCTGATTGCAAAGGGCCGGATTGCAATGAAACGTGCAAAGGCGGCTGCGAATCACAGCAATGTGATTCTTGCACGAGTTGCGGGGGCAGTTGTTGCTGTGGTCCGCTGGAAAGCTGGCTTGCCAGAGACCCCTTCAAGCTTCCGCAGCCTTGCGGTCTGCAAAAGCTAGGGATCAACACGGGCGGTTGGCTCGAAGTTGGAACCACGCTTAACGGGCAGGATCCGGGCAGCAATTTCAACGGGCCATTGCTGACGAACGATCGGCAGGGCGACTTGCAGATGAATCAACTTTGGCTGTACATGGATCGTCCTGTTGATACGGGCGGTTGCGGATTCGATATTGGTGGCCGAGTGGACTTGCTTTATAGAACCGATTGGCGGGTAGCCTATTTCCATGGTTTCGGCATGGAAGACGCGCTCAACGGGCCCGACCAGCTATACGGTTTTTCCATTCCACAGTTGTATGCTGAAGTCGGCATCAACAACTTGTCGGTAAAGATGGGCCGCATGATGGGCATCCTGGGATACGAAATTGTTCCGCCGATGGGGAACTTTTTCTACTCGCATTCGTATTCCTTGTGTTACGGCGAGCCTATTTTAATTACCGGAATGATGGGCAATTACAAGCTATCGAAACAAGTTAGCGTTTTGGCCGGTTTTCATCAGGGGATACACCGTTTCGAGGACAACAATCATCGTTTGAATTTTCAAGGCGGTGTAATGTGGAGCAGCGAGGACAAGCGTTGGTCATTGGCCTATGCGTTGGATGTCGGGAGAAATGATTTTCTCCCCGAGGTTTTCCATCTCGGGCAAGAGTATGTCCACAGTATTGTGCTTAAGCGTCAAGTAACCGAAAATCTGCTCTACGTATTCCAGAACGACCTGGGCAACGCCGCGGGCGCGGACGGACACGCGGGAGCCGACTGGTACAGCATCAATCAATACTTGCTGTACACGATTAACAAGAAATGGTCCGCCGGCATGCGAGCCGAGGTATTCCGCGACGACGACGGGACCAGGGTTCTTGGATTAGGAAACTTGGACGCGCGTGGTTGGGCACCCGCGAATGGCGGATTGCCGGGCTACAACGGTTGTTTTACCGAGTTGACACTGGGGGTGAACTGGAAACCCAAGTCCAATATCCTCTTCCGTCCCGAAGTGCGTTGGGACTGGTACGACGGTTCGAGAAACTTGAGCAATCAATTGCCGTTCGACGACGGCAACAGCAGCCACCAATTTACTGTTGCGGCAGACTTAGTAATTACGTTCTGATCGCCGACCGGACACGGCCCGAGCTTCAAAGGCATTTTAGCCTAACGAAGCGAGGGCCATTGTCCATTTTGTTTACCCAAATTCCAAAGGCTTCCGCCATCGACTTGGCGTACCCGGCGGTATTCGAGAGATTTGTTTTCATGGCGTTGTGCGTTGTAACGCTGTACATGCCTATTCGAACATCGGTTACGGTTTGTGCGCCTAATCAAACTGGCATCGGCTTGTGAAATACACAATGCTGCCAGAAGCGCGGTTGAGACAATCATTGCAAATGATTTTCGAATCATCATATTTTCTCCACTACTCGAAAGGACGATAGAAAGCATCATGCATTTGTCAGGGCAACATCCAAGATCCCCTATATTAAAACTTCATTATATCGGCTACGGCAGTAGATTCATACAAGAAAATCAATAGTCCGGGCAGAAAGAGGCAGAAAAATAGTACGAAACAGAAAATAATGCACAACAGATGTAAAGAGACCCCATCGACAGAAGTCGAATCAGCCGCGACACACCACAACAGGTAGTGCCGGACTGTCGCGACGAAGTACCACATGTTGTGGCTCTATGCCGAGGCGGGGATTTCTGTCGGTGGTGCATTCGATTCGCGTGGGAGTGATGAAGGGACATGGTAAAAAAAGATCCCAAAGCGGTTTCGCTTTGGGATCTTATATTTTGGCTGGAAATGTGTGACCGGTAGTTTTATCAGCCGGCGAGGGTGACGACGAATTCTCCATATTCATCGCCGCATTCGATTCCCTTGACCTGCTCGCACTTGAACGTTCGCATGCCGGTCTGGCCGGAAGGATCGTATTCACCTCCGTATGCAAGGTCCATGAATGCAGCCGATACGCCCTGGATCATGTATGCGCAGGGGCCGTTCAGGGTGCCGCGTTGTACGACATCGGATTCATAGTAGTCGTATGCACGAACAACCATTTTTTCGCCAGGAATCAACTCGACGACTTCCGACTTGGCCCATCCCCAAGCGGTGAAGACGGCAAATGCTGCGTGCAGTACGTCTTCGGGCGGGTTCTGGATCATGGGATTACAGATGGCATCGAATTCTTCGCTGGTGATGATGCCGTAGCCCGTATGGTAACCACACTCATGGGCGGCGTTTTCCAGCAGAGCTTCGGCCGCTGGTTTGAGTTCCGGATCTACCGAGTTTGTGATTAAATCGGCAAAGTTATTCCAAAGGCTGGTGGGGGCTTGCGTGACCAACACGTTGAATGCCGGAATGAGGCCTTCATCGTTGGATTCGGATTTGACTTGCGACATCGCATCGATAACGACATTTCTGTCAACTGACATATTGCTTTCTCCTTATGAACGAACGAGGCTGAAACGCGAAGCGTCCGCACCCGCTACAATGCTATCGGTTTCGTAGACGTTGTAACTTCCGGAGGGCAGGCCGTAGATGGCTGCCATGGCGGCGGCGACATAGCCTTGTCCAATGAAGTTGACGGGTTTGTCCCGCTTGCCCCATTTTTTGATCCAGCCTTCGTCAACGTGGCTGTGGTCCATGTGCGCGGCGGCCGAGAGTTCTCCCACATGGTCGAACTTTAATGTTCCAAAGCCACATGTTTTCCAGTACTCTTCGGTGAGGGCGACGCGTTCATCGAGGTTCTGAACGTTGTGCTTGGTGAAGTAATCACTGAGCACGTCATAGAAGCTGAGTTCCGACGATCGCTGTAACAGGTGGCTACCGTTGAAGGATTCGGCATCGTCGGCCAGTTGACAATACAAGCTGGCGTAGTGATGGCAGTGGAGCACTGCATCGAAGCCGTTCACGCTGTGACGGCAGGTATCTCGGTCGAATTTATGGTCGACCACCCATTGGGTCAATTGTTCTGTCGACATATTGGACTCCTTTCTAGAGTTGAGGCACGCTTGGGCCGATGATTTCTTTTGCGGCCGCGTAGAACTTGCTGAGATTTTCTGGCGAATCGGGTGCGTCCTGGGCACTTTGCGACGGAATTCCCGTCTTCATGGCCAGGCGCATTTTCACCGGCAAACCTCCATTATCTTGGGCCAGTTTGTAGTACTGCATGAGTTTAGCTCCCATCAGTATCTCCTTTCATAATTTGACATTTCAAGACGTCTACAGCGTCTTCTGGAACGGATCGGGAAAACGTGACGCGAAACGTTTTCTTGCCGAGGACTCCTTGTATAGTACAAACTCCGCGTCGGTAGATTCGGAAGTACGGCTTGGGGAAGTCGGGGTAAAACTGCAACTCCGCTTCGCAAGCAAGCCGCCTCATTATAGTTTTGTTTAATGGACAATCGAGTTCGAATTCTTTGATAAAATCGCCGTCGAAGCAATCTTCGACATGTCGAACGGAGGTTACACTGCACATCGAACTCCCGCGATCTTTTCTAGTGCATCGAGCAAAAGGCCGACGTCTTCATCGGTGTTGAAATCAGAAACGCTGACGCGCACACTGCCGTCCGGCAATGTGCCGAGACTACGGTGGACCAGCGGAGCACAGTGCAGGCCGCTGCGCGTTTCTATTGCGAATGACTCTTGTAGCAAGAAGCCCAGTTCTTCGGGTGGCCAGTCACGCATGGTAAAAGAAACGATTCCGGCGCGACCGTCGTTGTTGGCCAAGGGCGTGATACGCGTGCCCGGCATGTCTGTCAAGCGTTCGCGGAGAACGTGAACGAGTTCGTGTCGGCGGCGTCCCAGTTCGGCTACCCCGCGGCCTTGCACGAATTTAATGCCCATTGTAAGTCCGCTGATACCTGGCAGATTCATCGTGCCGGCTTCGTAGCGGATGGGCAGTTCGGACGGATGCAAGGGGTTTTCGCTCTGTACGCCGGTTCCGCCTACGAAGGTCTGTGGAAGGCCGTCGTCAGGCATAATGACTCCGCCCACACCCGTGGGGCCGAATAGTCCCTTGTGGCCCGCAAATGCTACAAACACTCGTCCCGGCAATGACTGATAGTCCAATTCAACAGCGCCAGCACTCTGGGAAGCATCGATTAAAAGCGGGATGTCAATCTCAGCCGCAATGCGAGCTGCCTCGGCGATGGGCTGGATGCAGCCGGTGACATTGGAAGCGTGCGTGAGGGCGATCAGTAGTGTGTTGTGGCGAACCGAGGCCAGTATATCGTTGGGGTCCAGGCATCCGTCGGTCTGGGGTTCCAGGTGAGTAAGTTCCAGACCTTGGCTATGTCGCAAGTGCTCAAGGGGGCGTAAGACGGAGTTGTGCTCCAAGGTCGTTGTCAGACAATGCGCCCCGGGATTAGACAGCAAGTGTCCGCGAATGACCAAGTTCAGGGCGTATGTCGACGAAGGCGTGAGGATGACCTGACGCGGGTTTGGTACGTTAAAAAGCTCGGCCAATGAGAGTCGGCAGTTCTGGGCCGGATCCGCGCCTCCACCGGATCGCCCCGGTTCGACAGGCGGCCGTTTCAAGGATGCAAAAACCGCCTCCATAACCCCGAGTGGCTTCGGGAATGAGGTAGCAGCGTTGTTGAAATATACTCCCACAGTCTGTTCTCTTTACCCTGTAATTAACCAGCAATGAACACATCATAAACCCCTCCGACTGGATATGCTTACCCACGGGCTTCAATTGCCTGGGGCATTGCATCCACGACGGATGACATGATCTTTCGAGGTGGCATCGAACTGCTGTGGCATAGTTTAAGTACTTATGCCGTAGGGCCGAGAACAGTTAAGTTGATGGTCTCCAGGAAAGTCTCTGTTGCATAATAGGTTAAGAATTACAGGCATAGAGGACTTTTTTCAGGCTTGGTGGGCCGCTGGACCGAGAAAAAGGGGCCGTGTGGGCAGACCCCCCCCTCTGCTTGCGGATTATTAGGCTTGTGCCTGAAGTGCGGGCAGAAATGTGTGTTGAAAAAAATTATATTCCTGTCCCATTAAGGCCAAACGTTTGAATAATCCCGGGCTAGCGTTTGCCTTGCCAAAGTTTTAAGCGGAGCTTGCCCTTTGCGGGGTTCTCGAAGGGGCCGGGGGAAGGATGCTCGGGGTTTCTCTTCTTGCCGAAAAAGTCGGTGTCGATTTTTAAGGGCGAGCCGTCGGGGTTTACGTAGGGCAGGTTGGGGATCTTGGCCTTGCCGAGCAGTTCGGTTGTAACCATTGTTGTTTTTTCCGCGTTGTTTGTCGGTGGCAAAGTGAGGTGCAGATAAACGGCGTTCTCCTCTTGAATGAGTTCGATATGCGGATTAAATCGAGACTCTGTGGTGGGGCTGGCTTCTACATTGGACGGGACGGCGCCGTTAATATATATATTGCCATCGGCTTGCATGGGCAATTTCGCGTCGTGATAGGTTTGTAGTCCCTTACCGCCGGAAATGATGTTGTTGTGGAAGCGGTTGTCGCCGCCAATGATATTGCTGAGGCCGGCTATCTGGGTCGAATGTTTCTTATGGTATGGGGTCTGGCGAGTTTCGCTACGGCGACGAATCTGACCCGCAAACAAATTATGCGAGAATGCTCCTCCCTGTGACCAGTCTGTCAAAGGGGCTTTGGATAGAAAAATATTGTTATCCACAACGTAGGGGCCGTGGTTTACCTCGACAAACAGGTCTTCACTGCCGCTATCGTGGCAGAGGTTCGAACTGATGCGGGTGCCCTGTGTCATCCAGTCCATCCAGATGGCCCGGCATGTGTGGTGGATGTAGTTGTTTTTGATGAGCGTGTCGATGGGCGCGTGCAGCTTGATACCGGCCATTTCCGCGCCGCTGTAGGGTTTGTTGAGGTGGATGTTGTAGATGTGGTTTCCGGTCAATTGACTGAAGGCGGCGCCCATGCTGCCGCAGATTCCGGCTGCGCCGCATTCAGAGATGGTATTGTTCCTGACGATATGCGAGCCGATTTTGTCTTTCGACCAGCCGTTTTCTAATGCACGCTTAACGACGACGTTGTAGCCCACGGCACTTTCGGCGCTGTTGTGTCCGGAGGCTCGGTCTTTGCCCAAGGTGACGCCCACGCATTTGGAATCGCTGATAATGTTGTTTTCGATAATCCAGCCCTTGCTCCAATGGGTGCCGATGAGGGCGACCTGTTCGGCCGTGGGGGCGGCCCATTGCGTGGCGGCATGACGCATGGTGAAACCGCTGACGGTGATGTAGTTGCGGCCGGGCGTGTCGGGATAGAAGCAGGTGGGTCGGGCGTTGATTTCCACCAGTTCCTTGTTGGGGTTCGCGCCTTTGAAGTTCGCCCAGATGTGCGTGTTCTTATCGTCGCTTTGGCAGTACCAGGTCGTCTTGTCGGCGTCGTTGAGCTTGTCGAGGGCTGTCACTTCATAGAGGGCCGCGCCGTTGAGGTAGACTTCGCCCGTATGGTGAACTCGCCCCTTGGGAGCGAACCAGTCGCCGCGGATGACATCTTTGTACGGATTGTACTGGCCGAAAAACGTATTGGGGAGGGTCAGTTTCCACACGCCTGGTTGCGTTTGTTTCCAACCGGTGACGACTTCTGAACCCTTAATAACGACCTTTTCGCCTTCGGCCGCCCGATATGTGATACGTTTTGCGTCGGACTCGCCCCCACGCGGCGGATTGATTAGCTCGCGATAGGTTCCTTCATGAACAGTAATCACATCGCCGGCTTGAGCGACTTTCGCCGCTGCCGAGATAGTCTTTAGCGGGGCCGATTGAGTGCCGACGTTCGTATCGCTTCCTTTCACCGAAACGTGGTGCTCTTTTGCAGAGAGCGGGAGGCTGAAGAGTAACAGAAGGGTTGCAAATGTCGCAATTCTCATTTTCACGGCCTTTCGATTTTTAAGTTGATGGCACAGCGGTCGCAAGCGGCCGGGCTAAACCGTTTTCGGATTCGCTTCTCCGGGATTTATTCTAGCGGCAGCCGAACCATTGCTCCATTTTCTTCTATCGAGCGATCAATGGCCAGGCATAGCTCGTGGGTGCGGTAGCTGTCGGCCACGTTGCAATGCGATTCGCGATCTTGCTCTATGCACTCGACGAAATGGTTCATCTGCGTGTCGAAGGCGTGGTGGTGTACGTCGGCACTGTCGGGCAGGATGGTGGGCACGGTGGCCCAATCGGTCTGGCCGGGCATTTTCTCGGGTGCCCAAATCTTGTTGTTGCGGATGGTGCCCTTAGTGCCGGCCAGGTCGATGTTGAACGAGTAGGGCATTTCGCAATCGAAGAGCGTCGACGACTTGGCGATGGTACCGCTGGCGAGTTTCATGGTGGCCACGTAGTTGGCGTCGTATTAGAAGTGTCCTTTTTTGTTGTTCGAATAGGCCGAAACCTCCACGACCTCTTCGCCGGTGAGGTATCGCAGGGCGTCCAGTGCGTGACAGCCGGCCAGGAGCGAGGTGCTACCGGCCGTTTCCTTGCGGCTGAACCACTCCCACTGGTGTCGGAAGCCCGGGCCGATGCCGTGCCAGTAGTCGACCTCGGCGTAAAATAGTTCGCCCACGGAGCCTTCGGCCAGTTGGCGTTTGATGACTGTAAAGAGCGGGTTCCAACGCAATACGAAGCCCACGATGCTTTTTACGCCCGCAGCGGCCACCGCGTCGCGCAGTGCGCGACATTCGGCCAGGGACATGCCCATGGGTTTCTCGACGAAGATATGTTTACCGGCCTCGGCGGCAGCGATACCCTGCTGGGCATGCACGTGGTTAGGACTGCAAACATCTACGATATCGACGCGAGAGTCTGCCAGCACCTCGTTGTAGTTTTGTCGGATATCGCAGACCAGTCCCAGTCGTTCGGCCAGCAGTGTGGCGCTTTGCGGCGTGCGGCTGCTGATGGAAACGATACGCACGCGGGGATTCTTCATCCAACTCAGGGCATGGGCATGGGCTACGTCGCCGGCCCCGTGTATGGCTACACCGATTGTTTTCTCATCCATGGTAAGGC
>CAZISU010000089.1:0-11189 GCA_964541935.1 uncultured Planctomycetaceae bacterium
TGTTTGTTGTCGGGGTTGCATCGCGGATCGTCGACAAATCCACGCGCGGCGGCGACCATCGCCTCGGCGGCCGCTTCGGCCAAGGGCGGCTTGCCCAACTCGGGATGAAACAACACGCCCGTGGCATTGACGACCGAACGCATCCGCGTGGGCACGTTCTCCATGATACGGCTGGCGATCCGTTCGGCCAACTCGCTCACGTCCGGCAAGGTCCGCTCAGTGGCCATTGTTTGCGCCTCGCTACGCAGCTCGTCGAGCACCGTCCGCGCGGTCGACGCCAGCGTGCTGTGGTTGATCCGTTCCACCAATGACTTGAGTGAAGGGTTTTCCAGCAATTCGCTGACCGAGGGGATATTTCGAAGCGGATTCGGCGACATGTGCGCACCTCCAGAGGAATAATGTGTCGTTCAGCACAATTGTAGGACGCAAGGGCCGCTGAGGCCAGACGGTACTTATTCGACAAGAAATGAGTATGCCCGTTTTACAGCACACCCAACCTTCGGGGGGCGTTGCAAATCGGGCACGTCTTGCGTGTCATGTCCTGCTAGCGTTTAGTGACGCTGCGAATCCCGGCCTGATCGGCTCTGGGGAACGAATCGGCAGCGACCGCTTTTTTGAAAGCCTCTTCGTCGCCGCCAGATCCGAAGGGCGAGCCTATTCGGTCTTGGGAAAGGGCCCCGCAACCGGTAGAAATAACAAGGTACAATATACAAAAAATACTACGCATGCTTCGCATCATGGGCACACCAAAATAATGCAATAACGAAAATGATAAGTAGTTAGCCGCATCCTCAGTCGAGGGCGGCCAATAATGTGCTACTTGGGACGTTCCATCCCCACCCACTCGCTAACCGTGGCAGCCTGATGCGGCTGCTCCTTAGCCGTGTATTGGGTAAGTGGCCCGCACCCGGCGGTCACAACAAGGCACAAAATACAAAAAATACTAAACGTGGTTCGCATCATGGGCTCACCAGACATAACGTAAAAATGAACAATATTGCTAGTTACAAGCCGAGGCTCCGGCGGCATACGAAAGGCTACTTAGGACGTTCCATCCCTGCCCATTCGCTTAAAGTTGCCGCTTTCTTCGGCTGCTCCTCTTTGGACGTGAACCAGGAACCCCAAAACGGCTTTTTCTCGGCCGTTTTACGCGTGCTCCGCATCCAGGGATCGACCGGCCGCCTCTGCTTCGGCTTCTTCTGAGTGTCCCAAAGCGGTTTGAGCGTGATCACGTCGACCGTGCCGCGGAAAAACTTCTTCGTGCCCGCGTCGATCTTTTTCAGCGTCTGCGTAGTGCTAGACGGTTTGGTTTTCTTCTGCGAATTTGGGAACATCTTGGGCATCGACCAACCTTGGGCCATTGCCGAGGAAGCCAAAAATAATATTGCCAATCCCAGCAACCCAACACATATCCTTTTGAGTCTCACGATAACTCCCTCTCGGATTGGGTTCAAAACGGGTTCTATTCGATAATCTTTCAAGTCACGAAAATTTCGCGCGGCGGAGTGTCCCAAAAATGCCGCCCAGAGTCCAGACCAGTTAACACTTCCCCCCCCACTAGATTTTTCCGGGAACTCAAACCGCCCGCCACTCGTCTCATCTACCGGACAGACTATTCACCAACACCCCCCTACTGAGTGAAGGAGGCAGCCGCCATGTCACGTTTTTCACTGCGTTTATTGCTTGTGGTCCTGATTTTCGCCCTGCCCACGGCCCCGGCATGGTCACAGGGCCTTTTGATTGTCGTCGACCCGGACTCTCACGTTCGGCTGCCGCGTCCGATTATTATTTACCCACCCCACCCACGTCCCTCACATCCCCAACCGCCCCAGAGTACATACAAGATCCAGGAACTCGATATCCAGGCACGACTCATCGACCAGATCGCCCAGGTGCGGGTGTCGCAATCTTTCGTCAACACTGGCAGCCGCCAGCTCGAAGTCTCCTTCGTCTTCCCGCTGCCCTACGACGGGGCCATCGACAGCATGACGTTGATGGTCGACGGGAAGGAATACCCGGCCAAGCTGTTGCCGGCCGACAAGGCCCGCCGCCTCTACGAGGAAATCGTCCGCAAGAACAAAGACCCGGCCCTGCTGGAATGGATGGGCACGGGCTTGTTCAAGACCAGCGTGTTCCCGGTTCCGCCCGGCGCCAAACGCACGGTTACACTCCGCTACAGCCAACTCTGCCGCAAAAACGGCGGCCTCACCGATTTCCTCTTCCCCTTGAGCACCGCCAAATACACCTCGGCGGCCGTCGAACGGGTCAATGTGCGACTCACGATCGAAAGCGGCCAGGATATTAAAAACGTCTACAGCCCCACGCACGAGGTCAAGATAAAACGCCCCGACTCGCGCCACGCCACCATCAGCTACGAATCGAAAAACTCCATCCCCTCGTCCGACTTCCGCCTGCTCTACGACGTGGGCGACGGCAAGCTTTCGGCCAAGGTGCTCAGCTTCCGCCCCGATAAGGACCAAGACGGATACTTCCTGCTCCTGGCCAGCCCCGAGATCAAAGCTGCCAAAAAAGCTCCACCCAAGAAAACGGTCATCTTCGTCGTCGACCGCTCGGGCAGCATGAACGGCAAGAAGATCGTGCAAGCCCGCGAGGCACTCAAGTACGTGCTCAACAACCTCCACAAGGGCGATCTGTTCAACATCGTGGCCTACGACAGCGGCGTAGAATCGTTCCGGCCCGAGCTGCAACGTTTCGATGACAAAACCCGCAAAGCGGCCCTGGGTTTCGTCGAGGGCATCAACGCCGGCGGCAGCACCGACATCAACGCCGCCCTCACGGCCGCCCTGGGCCAGTTGACCAACGCGGACCGCCCCAACTATATCGTTTTTCTAACCGACGGCCGACCCACGGCCGGGCAGACCAACGAAATGAAGATCGCCGAAAACGCCAAAAAGGCCAACCGCCACAATGCGCGTCTGTTCGCCTTTGGCGTGGGCTACGACGTCAATAGCCGACTCATCGACCGCTTGGTCCGCGACAACTCGGGCCAGAGCGAATATGTGCGGCCCAACGAAGGTATTGAAGAACGCGTGGCGAGCCTGTATCGCAAGATCGAGTCGCCCGTCTTGACCGACGTCGAGATCGAATTTGTGTTGGATGAAAGAATCTCCGGCACGTATACCAAACCCATCAACCGCGTCTACCCCAAAGGCCGCTTCGACCTGTTCGCCGGCGAGCAGCTCGTGGTAGTGGGACGTTATAAACGCTCCGGCGCGGCCAAGGTCGTTGTCTCCGGCAAAGTAAACGACGCCGATGGCGGCACGCCGCTCAAGATCGATTTCCCCGCCACGCTGGTCGAAACCAGCAACGACGACACCCACGCCTTTGTGGAGAAACTGTGGGCCGTTCGCCGCGTGGGCGAGATTATCGACGTGCTCGACCTCAAAGGCAAGAACGACGAACTGGTCAAGGAACTCGTCGCCCTGGCCACCAAGCACGGCATCCTCACGCCCTACACCTCGTTCATGGCCGACGAGAACACCAACATCCACGACCTGGCCGCCAATGCAACCCGTACGCGCGATAACCTCCGCATGTTGGAGCGCAAATCCGGCGTCAGCGGCTTCGGCCAGCGCCGCTTCAAAGGCGCCATGCAAAGTGCCAAAATAGCTCGCAGTCCCTCGTCGATGCCCGCCGAAGCGGCCGATGCCGACATGATGGGTGGCGGCATGGGCGGTGGTATGGGCGGCGGCATGGGCGGCCACCACCAAATAGCAAAGCCGTCCTCAAGACGTGGCGGTGCCATGGGTGGACCCGGCATGGGCATGGGCCAACCGGCGCTCGCCGCCGATGCCAAGAAGGACATTGCGGCCAAGCAAACCGTCCGCAACATCGGCAACCGCGCCTTCTATCTACGCAACAAGCAATGGATAGATTCCACCCTCACCGAAAAACAGCAAAAGAACCCCCAGCGCGTCAAGCAGTTCAGCGACGAATACTTCGCCCTCGCCAAACGCTTCGGACGCGGTATGTCGCAATACCTCATATTCGACGAGCCCGTAATCGTCAACCTGGCCGGGCAGGCATACCTCATTGAGCCGTGAGAAAATTCCTGCTGTGCAAAAAATCCAACCGCCCGGTCGCGAGCTACAGTAGCCGCCGCCGGGCGTTTTCTTTATAGTACCTATTGGTGCCTGCTCTCGCTTGAGCGCAGATGCGATTGTTCTCGGAATCCCATTACAGTAGATAACGGCCTAAGAAATGAAAATAGCCTACCTAGACTGCCCCAGTGGAATCAGCGGCGACATGACGCTTGGCGCTTTGATCGATGCGGGCGTGCCGCTCGACGCTCTCAACGACGCCGTCGGCTCGCTGGGCCTGCCCGGTTGCCGACTGGTGGCTGCGGAAGTTACAAAAAATGGGTTCCGCGCCACGCAGGTCACGGTCCAGTACGAACCGGAACACGTCCACCGGCACCTGAGTGATATTCTCACCATGATCGACGGCGGCCGGCTCTCGGCGAAACAAAAGGACACGGCCGCGAAAATCTTCCAGCGGCTGGGCCAGGCTGAGGCCAAGGCACACGGCTGTGCGATTGAGAAGGTCCACTTCCACGAGGTGGGGGCAGCCGATTCGATCGCCGATATCGTGGGCTCGGCCGTGGCTTGGGACATTTTGGGTGTCGAGAGGATCGTGGCCTCGCCCGTGCCCACCGGAACGGGCAAGGTCCGCATCGCGCACGGAACGTGCAGCATTCCGGCCCCCGCAACCGCCGAACTGCTGCGTGGCATCCCCCTGGCCGAATCGTCCGTCAAGGCCGAGCTTACCACGCCCACCGGTGCGGCCATTTTGGCAACCCTGGTCGACGAATTCGGACCGTTGCCAGCCATGACCGTCGAGCACATCGGTCACGGCGCAGGGCAACGCGACCTGGAAGAGCAACCCAACATGCTGCGTCTATTTGTGGGCACGACGGCCGAAAAGATCGAGACCTGCGAGGACCCCGAGTCCGAATGCTGCTGGATGTTGGAGACCAATCTCGACGACATCAGCGGCGAACTGATCGCCTATTGCACCCACCGCCTCCGTGAGGCCGGCGCGTTGGACGTCTTCACAACGGCCGTGACCATGAAGAAGAACCGCCCCGGCGTGGTGCTCTCGGTGCTATGCCGCGAGGCCGAGTTGGAAACCTGCGAGACGATCATCTTCGAAGAAACGTCTACGCTGGGCGTGCGTCGCTGGCCGGTCAGCCGCAACGTGCTGCGCCGCTCACCGCATCGGGTCGTAACTCAATGGGGTTCGGTCGAAGGCAAAGTCGCCTGGCTCGAAAACGGCCGGGTCCATTCCGGCCGGCCCCGTTTCGCTCCGGAGTACGAATCCTGCCAACAGATCGCCAGTCAAAACAACGTCCCGCTACAAGACGTTTACGAAGCCGCCCGCGCAGCCTTCGATCCCGACGCGATAGAGTCAAAAAGTTAGCGGCAGGGCCAATAGTTAGCGGCGGGGCTTGTCCCCGCGTGGGCATGGCATCACACACCACAGCCGAGGGCGACTGTGCTACAAATCTCGCCGATCAACGCGACGGCAAGCCCCGCCGCTAACATCTCGCACGATCGATTATTCCTCGTCCCGCCCACGCACAAACGTCAGCAAAGCCTCGACCGCCAGCCACGCGGACATCGCCAGCACGATACTAGTCACGCCCACCAGCGCCCAGTTCTTGTCTTCGACGAATTGTTCGAGCTGAATCACCAGCGCCCACACGGCTAGCGAGAGCATGAACACCATGGGCACAATCGTGTAGCGTATCGGGCGGCGGAGCTTATAGAGGAACACGCTGATAGTCAACAACGTCAGCCCGGCCAGCAGTTGGTTGGTGCTGCCAAAAAGCGTCCACAGCGACTTTCCGCCCGGCACCAAGCCGAAGAAAGCGATGCCGGCCACTGCGAAAATCGAAGCCACGTAGCGGTTGGCCAGCCAGTTCTGGTTCAGCGAGCGGCCGATCTCCTCGACGTTGAACCGCAACAACCGCGTGGCCGAATCCAGCGTGGTCATGGCAAAAGCCACAATTGTCACCGCCAGCACAGCACGCGCATACTGCGTGGGTATGCCCACCTGGTTGACAAAATTGGCGCCGCCATGCACGACCGCGTTTAGCTTTGAGGCCAGCCCCGCAGCGCCCTCCCAACTGCTATAGGCTCCGTTCGGGCCCCACGCTTCAACGCCCAACCCCGCCACGCAGGCCATGATAACCAGTATCGCCAGCGCGCCTTCGGTCAACATGGCCCCATACCCGATGGGCATGGCGTCGGTCTCGCGGTTGAGCTGTCGCACGGTCGTGCCGCTAGAAACCATGGCGTGAAAACCGCTCACCGCCCCGCAGGCGATGGTAACAAACAACAGCGGTAGCCAGGATGGCGCCAGCGTGGATGGGTCACTGGCCTTCAGCGGAACATCGGGCCGGAACATGGGCGCGTCGATCATCCCGGCCTCGTGACCGGTAACCGCCGCCACGATCAGCCCCAGTGTCATGGTGGCTAGGGCAAAATATAGCTGGAAACTGTTGATGTAATCGCGCGGCTGCAAGAGCAACCAGACCGGCAGTACCGAGGCCACGAACCCGTAGAGCAAGAGGACGCCGATCCAGGTGTATTTGGCTTGACTAACGGCCGCTTCAACCTCGGCCACGCGCTCTTTCTCTCCCAGAGTCTTGAAGTAGCTGGTCGCGGCCATCGAGCCGTAGGGCGATTCGATGCGTGGCACGTCCATGGCCGTCTCGGCCCCGCGGGCTTCGGCCAAGGCCAGCCGCGTTTCGGGCGACACGAACCACTCGTGGGTTGCAATCGGCTGCTCAACGCCCCAGATAATCAAACCCGCAAACACCATCAGCCCCGCCACGGTCGCCATGCCCAGGCTGACCTTGAATTTATAAACCGCCACGCCGATCACCATGGCCACGGCTATCAGCCCGAAGGACGGTATGATCGCGTCGGGGTTAAAGGCCACGAACAGGGCCGAAATGGCGTTCACAAAAGCGCCCATTGCCAAGGCCATGAGGAAGAAGATAATCAACAGCGCCAGAATCCTGGCCCGCGGGCCGATCAGATCTTGGCAAACGTCGCCGATCGAGCGGCCCTTGTAGCGCAGACTCACCGTCAATGCGCCCAGGTCGTGGACCGCACCGATGAAGATACTGCCGAAAACAACCCAAATCACGGCCGGCACCCAGCCCCAAATCACGGCGATGGCCGGTCCCAAAATCGGCCCCAGCCCGGCGATTGAGGCAAAATGATGTCCAAACAAAACCGGCACCCGCGTGGGCACAAAGTCGACACCGTCCTCCAACTCGTGCGACGGCACAACCCGGTTCGGATCGAGCCCGAAGATCCGCGTCGCGATAAAGCGGCCATATGTGCGGTATGCAATAATCAGTGCCACGAAGGCTAGGATGGTGATGACCGCGGCGTTGTCGAACATGCAGTGGTGCCTTTAAGACTTCGGGTTAGTATAACTGCGGACTAATTCTCTAATGCTAACGATATCTAGCAAATCGTCACGGGGCAACCGCGAGTTATGGGGCGTCTGCACGGCTGGCAAGCTGGGTTACCTTGAGTAAATAGGCATCTCCGCCCTAGCCCCAAACCTTCGGCTTATGACCGAGTGTCGCGTTTTAGATCACGCCGTGGATGTCAGATAGACAACGTAACTGCATCTGGCAATCCTTGACGAATAGACTCAAGTCATTACGCAGAAACGACATGCGACACAAAAGCCCCTTTTGGCACAAGACATGCTTTTACTCAAAGCCAAGACCCAAGGGGCAACGGAAGTCAGCTCCCCCCCGCAATAGGAGACAGGAAAATGTTAGAGCCAGGATTGCTTATTTTAGTTGGTGGATTCATCTGTGGCGTCATTTCACTCGCCTTGACCCTTCCGATTCGCGAGAAGGACCCGTTTTATATTTAGTTTAGTTTTCAACAGCCTGTTCAGATAATGACCTGTTGAGATATTGCCCAAATTACTGTCTTTCGTGTATCATTTGTTCATATGTTTGATCACGAAGACGAGATTCTTGACCATGAGGGCTTGCCCGAGCAGCCGCAAGAGCAGGGCGTATCGCTGGAAGGACTCAGCGAGGCCTTTGCCGAAGCGCTGGGTAAATCGGACCAATCCGCCCCAGAACCCAACGACGCCGAAGGCACCAGCCCGCCAGGGCCGCCGTCCGACACGTCCGACACGTCCGATTCCCAGGCCGAAACGGATAACCAACAGTCGCAAGAATCGGACGAAGCGCCTGATGAGTTTGCAGACGAAGAAGGCGACGATGGCTTGCCCGACGCGTATCAAGACGACTCACCGGCCGACGACCCTTGCCCCATCAGCCCGCACACGATCTTCGAGGCCATGCTTTTTGTGGGCAATTCGGACAATCGCCCTTTGGAAAGCCGGCCGGTGGCCGATCTCATGCGCGGCGTCGAACCCGAAGAGATTCCCGATATCGTCGACCATCTCAACCAATGCTACATCGAAAACGGCTGCCCGTACTCGATCGTTGCCGAGGGCAGCGGCTATCGCTTGAAGCTCACTGAGCGTTTTCACACCTTGCGCAACAAGTTCTATGGCCGCGTGCGCGAGGCGCGTCTTTCGCAAGCCGCCATTGATGTCTTGGCTATCGTGGCCTATCGTCAGCCCATCAGCAGCGATGACGTCAACCGCTTGCGCGATAGACCGTGCAGCCACATCCTCTCGCAACTCGTGCGCCGCCGTCTTCTGCAGATCGAGCGCCCCGCCGACAAAACCTGCAAACCCATCTACCGCACGACCGACCGATTTCTCGAACTCTTCAGTCTAGACAATATCGACGAGTTGCCCAAAAGCGAAGGTGTTATGGGCTAAGGTGGATTTCAGTCTTAGGAAATCAAATCATGCGAATTGCTTCCATTTATGTTTTCGTGTTTGTTGCCTTTGTAACATTGTTGAGTGCGACGGGCTCGGCTGCTGACTCTGCGAAGCAGGCGCCCCGCACGTGGCTATTTGTCGACGACGATCACATCGCCACCAGCAGCCATATCAAGCGGACGTTGCAGCAGCCCCGCAAGCTGGAAAAGCCGCTGATTACCGGCAACGGCACTTGGGACAGTTGCCCGTATCTTTTCGGCACGGTAATTTTCGACCGCCAGGACAAGATCTATAAGGCCTGGTACATGAGCTACAACTTCGACCAGCCGATGCCGCTACGGACGCCGTTCATGTACGCCACGAGCAAGGACGGCCGCAAGTGGACCCGTCCGAACCTGGGCCTGTTCGAATTCTGCGGCTCGAAGCAGAACAACATCATCCTGCAAAACGCGGGCCACCACGACGCCTACTCTCCCAGCGTGGTTAAGGATCTTAAAGCCCTGGACCCTGCGCGGCGATACAAGATGATCTTCTGGGATTACTGCGGGCCCGATGCCTACCACGGCGGAGCGGGCATGATGATCGCCTTTTCGCCCGACGGTATAAACTGGCGTCGCCATCAGGAAAAACCCGTCCTCCTCGTGGCCGAAAAAGAGCAGTCCATCAGCGACGTGATGGACCTCATGATCGATCCGGCCGACGGGAAATATGTGGCATACACCAAGGGTTGGGCCGACCCGTTCCCTCACCATCGTCAAATCGTGCGCACCCAGAGCAGCGATTTTATCAACTGGTCCACGCCGCAAGTCGTACTGCGACACGCCAACACGGTCGCCGATACCGAGTCCTACGGCATGACGGTGTTTGCTCACGAGGGCATGTATTTCGGCTTATTGCGGGTGTATCACAGCAAGAGCGGCGAAACCATCGACATCCAATTGACATCCAGCCGCGACGGCAAGGCCTGGAACCGCGTGGCCGACCAGGCCACGTTCATTCCCACGGGTGCCGACGGCGACTGGGACGACGGCATGATTTTCACCTCAGCGCCGGTGATCCGCGACGATGTGATGGAGTTCTACTATAGCGGCTGGGACGGAGATCACGCCTCGGATTCGCGACTTTCCGGCATCGGTCTGGCCACATTACCCCGCGACCGCTTCGTGGCCGTCGCAGCCTCCGCAGGCACGGGCCGCTTGCGCACCACACCGCAAAAACTCAGCAGCACAGCCCTGACTCTCAACGCAGACGCCCGCCAAGGAAAAATCCGTGTGTCGCTGCTGGACGCCGATGCAAAACCACTGCCCGGCTTCGCCCTAGAAAATTGCGATCCCATCAACGGCGACAGTCTCCGGCATCGCCTCAGTTGGCAGGGCAAGAGCGCCCCGAGAGCTTTCGTCGGTAAAAAAGTCTCGCTACTGCTAGAGATTACCGGCAAGGCACGTGTGTTTGCATTTAGCAACGACTAGCAGGGTGCGTCCGCGGCGCACCATTTTTGGTTCATCCGAAATTAGCATACTCTCCAAACAGAAAAATTACGGGTTCCTTTTCTCTATTCACGGATTTTGCGTTGAGTACTTTTTAATTACCCCCATCAGCAACAGAGAAGAGGAATCCGTACTTCCTTGTGGGGACTTATGCACGCACGAAGTCCCGACGCACTATTTTTTTACTCGTGGCCTTTTCCTGCTCCCTGCCCACGGCCCTGCCCCATGCCACGGCCCATACCTCGCCCCTGACCCATCCCGCGTCCCTGCCCCATCCCGTGACCGGATTTTTCGCCCGCTTCGGGGAAGTGTTTTTTAATAGCCGAGTAAACGTCGCTCGGTGTAACGCCTTTTTGCGTGGCCAGTTGGCCAATTGTTATGGTCGCATCGTCAATCGTGTAGCCTTCTTTTTCCAACGCTTCTTTCACATCGTCGGCGTCGAGGCCAATCTGCCGTGCGAATCGTTGCAGCGTGAAACTCTCGGCATGGGGAGCCGGCGCGAGTTCGCCCTGGGCGGCCCAGTAGCGTTTGATAGCGTCGTTCAGTTCGACAGTATAACTGAAGGGCGGAATTAGATAGAAGCTACCCAAGCAAACGGCCAGCGTGACAACGACCGCAATAACCAGTTCCAGCTTAAGGTTAATCCCCGCAGCCGTCTTCTTTTTGATGTAGCTCCAAAACACCTTCCAGTTAAGCACTAGATGCACGACGGCCGCGATCAGAAACAGCAGGCAGGCGTTCATATGAACGGCCGCCCATTGTTCTTTGCCCAAACCCAGCATTTGCCAATTCGTCCAATGGGCCACCCGACCTTTTGGCGTCATATACAGCACAATGCCGGTC
>CAZISU010000090.1:0-11169 GCA_964541935.1 uncultured Planctomycetaceae bacterium
TGTTTCTTTAGATAATAGTGGTGTGTGTTGCCCGATTATTCTTTGAGTATAACTTGGTCGAGGATTGCTGCGTTGTAGGCGTCGATGACTTTATCCTGGGGATAAAACGGGGCCGTCGCCTCGGCGCCTTCGCTAATAGCGATGCGACTGCCTATGCCGGCGCCCAATTCGTCGTAAACCACGATGGCTTTGGCAGATTTTTCACCGCGCCCCGCCAGATCGTCGAGCGATAAGGGCACGACGAGCTTGTAACTCGCCCCGGTAAGTTCGGGGTGCGAGCGGTTGAGCGTTACGTTTCCTATGACTTCGCCGATTCGCATGGTTTTTAATTCTTGTTAGCCGAGCCGCTTGCGGCCGTCTTAATGCTCTGTGGTGCGGCAGCTTAAACGCGAGCAAGCTCGGCGGCTAACAGACACGTTATTTCAGTCGTTCTACAAGTGCCGACGGGCAATCGTATGGCCCGCCCTGGCAGAACTCGCGGAGCATTTGTCTAATCTGAAAAATTCCACGTCCCGCCGGGTTGATTACAATCAGGTTCGCACCGATACCCTTGGCGTCACGTGCCACGTCGGCAACCGTGGCCGGTCCGATTGCTCGGACGCCGTCTAGCCGGTTGGCCAGGCACAGCCCGGGGGCCGGATGTGAGGTTATGATGGCTCCAATGGATGGGCCGTCATCGACCAACGCGGCAAATCGATCTGTTGTTTCAATCAGGCATTTGAACGTCGACTCGTCAACGTCAATGCCATCGCTCCGCAGTCCCCGCCCAAGCGACGCCAGGTCGAACCGCAACGACGGTTTCACCAGGGCTTCCACCAGACTGAGTCGTATCCCGCTGCTTTGGGCGTCCGCGGCTTCTTCGACTTTTCCGGTCGAAAAAGTCAAGGCGATATTTTTCTCACGCAATAAATCACGTACCGAAGGCGTAACCACCGCCCCACGCGGGACCACCAACTGGGCGATGCCCTCGAGTCGACCCTCTACCTCTGCGAGGCTCACGACCTTTGAACTAACGGCCAATTGCGAAACCGCGCCGGCTGATTTCGGCTCGGTCGGCTTTGGTTGCGCGGCTGCAAGGGTGCATACGCCGTCGCCCGCGCCGGCTTGAATCTCCGCCAGCACCTGCTTCACTATGCTTTCGATGTCAAAAGATAAATCGGGCATCAGTCGGGTAATCCCATCACGGACCATCGCACGGGTGTTTTATTATCGTTGAGCAACTCTCTGGCCGTCTTTCCGTCACTGGTGAGCATCACCATCTCTTCTGTTCCGGCCCCGAGTGTGTCGACCGCCAAAACCGGGTCACCTTTGGGCTTCCCGTCGGGGTCGAGCGGTTGCACCAACAGCAGCTTCCAGCCTTCCATGGAAGGATGCTTGACTGTCGATGTGGCGGTTCCAACTACTCGGCCGGTTATCATATTACTTTTTCCCGGCGGTTATTTGCCAAGTATCCGCAGGCTTTCGACTATCGTGCAACGCCGCTCGCGGGTGAACGTCATGGGCGTGGTAACGCCTTCGCCGGTCGGTCCGGCGATCGAATACGAGCCGTAGCCCTCGCCGCCGTTGCCCAACCCGGCCAGGCACGCGCCGTTTTTGACAAACAACGTGGTGTTCATCACGCGGCCCATCTTGGTCATATTGCGAACGTCGTTGGAGTGGATGATGGAAGTATGCTGGAAGCCATGCTCGGCCCGTTTGGCCATTTCGATGGCGTGGTCGGCGTTGCGGGCACGCACGAACGGCAGGCAAGGCATCATTTGTTCGGCGGGCACAAGCGGATTCGACTCGTCGGTCTCGCCGAAGATCATTTCCACCTGCGACGGGATATTTTTGCCGATTGCCTGGGCCAGTTCGGCCGGGTCGCGACCCACGAATTCCTTCTTGGCCGCATAGTGCTTATGTTCGCCTTCGCCGACCGTGGTCAAAACGGTCTCGGCCATGCGGTTCATTTCGTCTTTGCTCAGCCGCACGGCGCCGGCCCGCTCCATGGCGGCCATCATATCTTCGAACACGCTCTCGACGACGAAGACCTCTTTCTCGGCGATGCACAGCAGGTTGTTGTCGAACGCTCCACCGATAATAATCGAGCGTGCGGCCCGATCGAGGTCGGCTGTTTCGTCGACCACCACCGGCGGGTTGCCCGGCCCGGCCACGATGGCCCGTTTCGCCTGCTGCATGGCGGCGCGAGCCACGCCCGGACCACCGGTCACGGAGATCAGGTTGACGTCTTTGTGCGTAAACATGGCATCTGCCGATTCCAGTGTGGGCTCGGTGATAAGACAAATCAGGTTGTCGACGCCGACATCTTTATAGATGGCCTCGTTGTATCTTCGCACGCCTTCGGCGGCGACGCGTTTCCCGCCGGGATGCGGGTTGATGACGACGGTATTGCCCGAGGCGATCATATTGATCGAAATACAAGTGATCGTGGGCAGCGAGTGCGTGACGGGCGTTACGGCCGCAATCACGCCGAAAGGTGCGTGTTCTATGACCGCCAGCCCGTAATCGCCGCTGAAGACCTCGCTACGCATGAACTCGACGCCCGGCGTTGTCTGACCGACGCCAAGCTGCTTGGCGATCTTGTGATCCAAGCGGCCGATCTTGGTCTCTTCCATCTCCATGCGTCCGAACTCTTCAGCGTTTTCGGTGGAAATGCGGCGGATGTGGTCGATAATTCGCTTGCGGCCTTCGAGCGTGATGCCCGAGAGTTCGTTGAACGCTTCGCGCGATGCGGCCACGGCCTCGTTGGCACAGGTAAACATCCCGAAGCGCCCGGCGTAGGTGCCGCCCGTGGCTGGTGTGGTTGCGGCGGGTGACTGTGTGGCGCCGTTGTTGCTGACCTTGGCGAGAACTTGTTCTACAACGTTGCGAATAAGGGTTTCATCGACTTGCATGACTGGGGGCCTTCAAAAACAGTGTTTATTGTATTACTGCATTATTTATTAGTCGCTTCTGCCGCCGGGTTACAACCCGGCCTACAGACTTAACTATTTATTCTCGTCTTCGCGGGAGAAGATACATTGTTGGTCGACATGCACGGTATCGACAATGCCGATAATTACCGCGTCGACCGGAAGGGTTTTGGTTTCGGGCGTGAGTCGGGCGCTAGATCCTTGGGTGACCAAAACATACTCGCCCTCGCCGGCGCCCATCGTGTCGACGGTGACGTACGACAACCCGGAAATCTGCAGGTTGTCGCGCGTATCGGCATCGATGCGCAACGGCTCGACGATCAGCAGCTTATGCCCGACCATTGAGTCCACTTTTTGCGTGGCAACCACCGATCCGGTAACTTTGCCGACAAACATGTTCCTAACCCTCCAAAAGTTGTTTGGTTTGGCGGGCCACGATCAATTCTTCGTTGGTCGGCACGACCCAAATCTGGGTGCGGCTCGACTCGCTGCTAATCTTGGCTTCGCCTTGGGCGTTCTGGTTGGCCTCCGCGTCGAGCTTGATGCCCAATTCTTCCAAATCGCGGCAAACGGCCTGGCGGAAATCGTCGCGGTTTTCGCCGATACCGCCCGTAAATACAATCGCGTCGACTCCGCCCAGTTCCACCAGATAGGAGCCTACATAATTACGTACAGCCGTCGCAAAGACGTCCAATGCCAATTGCGCCCGCTGGTTCCCCTGCTCGGCGGCTTCGCTGAGATCGCGAACATCCTCGCTGACGCCGCTGATACCCAGCAGCCCGCCCTCGCTGGCCATTGCGGCCAGAACCTCGGTCAAAGTTTTGCCCGTGTGCTCCATCACAAACGGAAGCGCGTATGGGTCGAAATCGCCCACGCGGTTGTTGTGCGGCAAGCCGCTTTGCGGGCTCATGCCGAAGCTGTTACCCACGCTCTGGCCGTTACGAATCGCACATGCCGAACTCGAACCGCCCAGGTGCAAGGAGATAATCCGCAGGTCTTCGCGGCCGAGAATCTCGGCCGTGCGAACCGCGATATAACGGTGGCTGGCACCGTGGAAACCACAGCGACGCACCAAAGCGTTCTGGGCCCAATCGTATGGAACCGCAAACAGGCTGCTGCGTTCGGGAATCGTCTGATGGAAGCCCGTCTCGAAGGCGGCGACCAGCGGGATGTCGGGCAGATTCTCGTTGAGCTGACGCATGGCCGCGATATAGGGCGGGTTGTGCGCCGGGGCAACGTGATTCATGCGTTCCATCTGGTCGAGCAGTTCACTGTTGACGCGTTGCACGCCACTATAGTTTCCACCGTGAACCGCCTTGAACCCGATAGCCGAAACCTCGGCCGCATCGGCCAGGCATCCGTTTTCGGGGTCAGTCAACTGGGCCAGACATTGGCGCACGGCTTCGGCGTGGTCGGGAACGCTGAGGATTTTTTCCTGCTTGGCGTCGCCGATTTCCACCTTGCAAAGGCTCTCGTCCGAACCGATGCGTTCGATTCCGCCGCGTGCCAGTTGCCGCTCGTCGCTCATGTCCAGTAGACGATACTTAAAGCTCGTCGAACCCAGATTGGCTACCAATACCTTCATGGCTTCCATCTCCTGTTTTGCCCGTCAAGAGCCGCTTGCGAATTCGCAATTACCGGCCGTTGGCGGGTGATTCCGTTCGGTTTCCTACTTCAAATAGGCCTCTACAACACCGTCGGCCGGTCGGGGGATAATGTGGCTGGCCACAAGCTCGCCCACCTGGCTGGCTGCATTGGCGCCTGCTTCGACGGCCGCGCGGACACTGCCCACGTCGCCGCGTACCACGGTGGTTACCAAACCGCCGCCGATTTGAACTCTCTTTACGATTTCCACGTTGGCTGCCTTGGCCATGGCGTCGGTCGCCTCGATCAGCGGGATCAAACCACGTGTCTCAATCATTCCAATGGCGTCTTGCATCTTGATTTTGTCCTTTTGAATCTGTATTTGTTTTTTCTTAGTGTTTTGGGGTTTTGACTTGGCCGCGGTTAAACCGCGGGGCCGTTGTAGTGTTGCGGACATTACAGGCAGCAGTTTTCCGGCAGCACTTTGCCGATATCGTCGTGCGGGCGCGGAATAACTTGCACGCTGACAACTTCGCCGATTCGCGAAGCGGCTGCCGCGCCGGCGTCGGTCGCTGCCTTAACGGCCGCTACGTCACCGGTTACAAATGCGCTGGCCATGCCGCTGCCGACTTTGTCCCAGCCGAGGAACGTTACGTTAGCGGCCTTCATCATTGCGTCGGTTGCCTCGACAAGGACGATAAAGCCCTTGGTCTCGATCATGCCTAACGCTTCCATTGTTTTTGCCATGGTTGGTTTCTCCGAAGAGTTGCTAGGGTTTGGGGTTTCTGATTTTGCGGGTCGTTTCTTACCCATTTTGCTGTATCCTCTGTAGGGTGCGTCCGCGACGCACCATGAATTGTTTTTTATTAGGGTGTCAGGTTTCAGGTATGAGGTGTGAGGAAAAATTTAGAGAAAGTAATGTATTCCGAACGACTAACTTCTTTCTGTCCTCTGTCCTCTGTCCTCTACTTACACCTTATATAACTCTACCTTATCCGCGTGGTCCAGATCGGCCGCGTTGCCTTCGTCCGTATCCAGGTGGGCTTCAAGCTTAATGCCCTCGTCCGGACGTGCCACAACGCCCTCAAATACCGTCGGACAGGGCGAATGCACTCGCAGGTTCATGCGGTCGCCCTTTTTCACGCCATAATATTCCGCGTCGGCCGGACTCATGTGGACGTGCCGCTCGGCCCGAATTACGCCCTGTTCCAGGTCCACAACGCCCTTGGGGCCCACCAGCACGCAGCCGGGCGAGCCGGCCAGATCGCCGCTCAGACGCACGGGTGCCGGGATACCGAGTGAAATGCAATCCGTATGGGCCAGTTCCACCTGGCTGGCCGGCCGGGTTGGCCCCAGAATCCGCACGGCCGGCAACATCCGCCGCCGTGGACCGACTATCATGACAGCCTCTTCGGCCGCAAAATAACCGTCCTGGTAAAGATCCTTCATCACCGTCAGCGTATGGCCTTTGCCGAAAAGCGTCTCGACGTGCTCGTCAGTAAGATGAACGTGTCGGGCAGAAATACTGACTACCAACTCCGATTGCGAAGGCGAACCGCTGTCCTGCTTCAGAACGATTTCACGTACTATCCGCTCAACTGTACCGCGATCAATGGGCATTGTCGTCGCCATATGGCGTTCCCTCGCTATGTGTTTGCTATATTTTTTATATGTTTCTATTATCATCCGATCCGGCCACGACCAGATCCACCTCAGCGGCGAGTATTCTACTCCGCCAATCTTCACAAATCCCGCTATCGACTACCAAGTGCTGCACATCGCCCAGTTCGCATACGTGAGCCAGGCTCTGGCAGCCGAGTTTGGAACTGTCGGCCACGATGATAACCTCGTCGGCGGCTTGCAACATTACCCGCTCGGTTTCCACTAGCAGCAGGTTGTTGTTGTAAAAACCATCGTCGCTGACTCCCGCCACGCTCATGATTGCTTTGCGAATTCTCAGCGACTCGATCATACGGTTTGTTAAAGGGCCCATGGCAACGCCGCTGCGCGAACAAATATTCCCACCCAGGAAAACAAGGTCGCACTCGCTATCCGAACTCAAAAGGTTGGCCACCGGCAACGAATTCGTCACCACGTGCAAAGGCCGCCCGACCAGAAGTCTGGCGACTTCGTACGTCGTGCTGCCGCCATCCAAAAGGACCGACTCGCCGTCCTTGATCAAACCAACCACCGCCTCGGCAATGGCTCGCTTCTCGTCCCACTTGGCGGGCTGCTGCTGATCGAAGTGAGGTATCTTCGGCGACGTGCCGGCATACAGTACACCACCATGAATCCGCTTGGCCGCGCCCTGATCCTCCAGATGCTCCAGATCGCGACGAACCGTAGACTCGGAAACTTGCAACTCTAGCACAAGTTCGGGCAACGACGCAAAACGTCGCTGCCGTACAACTTCCAAAAGCCGATTTCGTCGTTCTTCAACCAGCATCTAATAGATCCTGAACGAAAATTACGCTGTGAATCTCTTAAGTATAGCCCCCGCCAGAACAGCACAAGCCATTCAAAAAAGATCCCGAGCGAAAACCACGCCCCGCATACTGAGCCGGTAGTTTTTACACAAACAACTCCGCATCATCGTAATTATCGTTCAAGTCGTGACAGATTGCAATCACTTTCTGTCATTTTGCCGCATTTAGTGCCAGATATCTTCCGCATTGGTGGCATGTTCCTCCCAACCGATACATTCTCAGTCTATGCATTATATAGCATACCTTCAAAAGGCTAAGTCTGCGAGCGGACGAAGCAAAAAACAACACAATTAATGCCACACACATACTGGACGATTGCTTGACATCAGACGTGGCCACGGGTATGCATGGCATTGGCTAGATACGTGTTACTTGCAATACATGGTGGCCTTATCCGTACGTCGCTCACTTTTGGAACTTGCGGACACGTTGAATCTAATACAGCACCCCACCGCATCATCACCACATCCCACCTGGAGGGAACGAAATGTTAAACAGCCTATTCTCCTACAGAGCTAGAACGATAGTTATCCAAATCTGTTCACTTGCCATAATGGCCACGGTCGCTTTTTTTAACGTCGCCTCGGCACAAGACTGGCCGACCTATCGTCGCGACGCGGCTCGGAGTGGTGTTTCGACCGAAGAACTGGGAACCTCATCAAACGGCCTGGAGTTGGTCAACTCCTGGATATTCCAGCCCAGCGATGCCCCGCAGCCCGCCTGGGGCGATCCCAAGCCGGTTCCGGTCGAAAACCTTCTGGAATTGCGACGCGTTCATTTCGACGACGCCTTTCAAGTTGCCGCGGTCGGCGACCGGCTGTTCTTCGGCTCTTCGGCCAACGGCAAGGTATATTGCCTCGATGCAAATACCGGCCGCATCATTTGGACGGCCCTCACAGGCGGACCCGTGCGGCTGGCACCCATGGTGGTCGACTCGCTGGTCTACGTTGGGTCGGACGACGGCCACGTTTATTGTCTGCGCGCGTCCGATGGCTTGCAGGTGTGGAAGTTCCGCGGCGCGCCGGAAGAGCGACAGGTGCTCGGTAGCGGTAAGATGATTTCACTTTATCCCGTGCGGACGGGCGTTTTGGTCGACCGCGGCGTGGCCTACTTCGCCGCCGGCATCTTTCCCAGCGAAGGCGTGTTTCTATACGCCCTCGATGCCAAAACCGGCAAGGTGATCTGGCAAAACGGCAGCTTCGGCGAATCGGCATCGCTCCGCCCGGCCATTTCTCCGCAAGGCTATCTGCTGGCCTCGCCGTCGAGTCTGTACGCGCCCATGGGCCGCGTTTCACCGGCAGCCTTTGACCGACGCGATGGGCAACTGAAGTACGCCACGTTTTTCGGCAAAACCGTGGGCGGCACCTATGCACTTCTTGCAGACAAGCAAATCTACACCGGCACCGAAGAAATCCAGGCATACAACAGTGAGAGCCGCGATCGCTTTGCAACTTTTCAGGGCCGAAAAATGCTAGTGGCAGGCGACGTGTCGTATCTTGCCACCGACACGCACCTGCTGGCCCTCGACCGAAAAAATAAGAACGAGAAAGAGCCGCTTTGGAAAACGAAATCCGATTGCCGTGATGAACTGATCGTGGCCGGTAAATTCATCTACGCCGGCGGGCCTGGACGAGTGTTGGCCGTCGAGGCCGCATCCGGCAAAATCGCCTGGCAAGCCAAGGTTGAAGGTCGCGCCAAGGGCCTCGCCGTGGCCAATCGGCGGCTCATCGTCAGCACAGACACGGGAGCCATTTATAGTTTTGCTCCTAAAACCAACACTCCCGCGGCGTCAGAGAAGGCCCCGTTCCTGGTTTCCGAGAAGCAGACGGCGGCAAAAGTCGATGACGCCAACCAAACCGCCGAGAAGCTCGCCAAAGCGGCTGAATTGATTCTGGAAGAACCAGGCGTCCGCAGCGGCTATTGTCTGGTGTTGGGCAGCGAGACGGGCCGCCTCGCCCTGGAACTGGCCCGACGCTCGGATCTAACCGTCTACGCCGTGGCGGCGGATGCGGACAAAGCGGCCGCCGCACAAAAAACAATCGACGCAGCCGGGCTATATGGCTCTCGCGTGCGGGTCGAGCATTGGCCGCTGCAGGCCGTGCCCTATTCAAATTATTTTGCCAACCTTGTGGTCAGCGAAACCGCACTGCTCGGTGGCGAACTGCCGCCGGCTGCCGAGGCCTTCCGTATGTTGAAGCCCAATGGCGGTGTGCTCATGATGGCTCAAGCGAAATCCAGCGACACGAAAATACTTCGCAACTGGCTCGCTACATCCGAGATGAAAGCCGCCGCTATCGTCGGGCCTGACGGCGGATGGGCAAAGTTCACTCGCGGCTCGGTGCCCGGCAGCGGCAGTTGGACCCATCAATATGCCGATGCGGGCAACTCCACATGCGGCGACGATACGCTCGTTAAACCGCCGTTCGGCGTGCTCTGGTACGGTCGCCCGGGGCCCAAACGCATGGTCAACCGCCACCGACGCGCCGTCGGCCCGCTCTCGCGCGACGGTCGGCTGTTTGTGCAGGGCGAAGGCACGATCATGGCCTACGACGCCTACAACGGCCTGAAACTCTGGCAACGCGAACTGCCGAAAGTCTCCGTGCCCAAACCCCGCGACATGCACCTCGGCAGCAATCTGGCCTTGGGTGAAAAAGGGCTCTTTGTAGCTGCGGGTAAGAAATGCCTGCGTCTGGACCCGGCCACCGGCAAAACGCTTACGACGTATGAAATGCCGCCCGAAACAGCTCCCAACAAAAAAACACGCTGGGGATATATGGCCTTGGCGGGCGACACTCTTTTCGGCAGCCATACTCTCAACGCGGTCGACAGTTCATCGGTTTTCGCTATCGATGTCAACACTGCCAAACCACGCTGGCTCTACAGCGGCAAACGAATTCCCCACAATGCAATCGCCGTCGGCGACGGACGAATGTTCTTCGTATCCAGCACGGCCGACGACGCCCAGCGTAAACGCGTCATGGCCGAACAACGCAAACACATCGAGGAACTGCCCGATCATCAACGTGAAAAAGCGCGGGCCATCCTAGCCAAAGCCGACATTCGCATGGCAGTGGCACTCGACGTCGCCAGCGGGAAACGGCTCTGGCAAAAAGCCGTCGACGTGGCCCGCCTGCCGGGCAAGAGCCGTAGCGGCAGCATGAACCAGGCCGTCATCTACAGCCGCGGCGTGCTGGTTCTGTTCGGCGTTTACCTCGACGGCCATTATTGGAAAGAGTTCTTCGCCGGCGATTTTGACGCCAGAAGAATCGCGGCCCTCTCGGGCAAAGACGGCCATACGCTGTGGGAGAAACGTATCGGTTTTCGCGTGCGACCGATCATTATCGGCGACACGCTTCATGCCGAACCCTGGGCGTTCGATCTAAATACTGGCGCGCAACGCACTCGCGTCAACCCTATCAGCGGCCGAACCGAGCCGTGGCAATTTGCGCGTCCCGGACACCATTGCGGCTGCCCGGCCGGCACGCCCAATTGCCTGCTCTTCCGCTCCTGGTATCTGGGCCACTACGATCTTAATCTCGATTCGGGCTCGATGCTCTTCGGCGGTCAGCGTCCGGGTTGCTGGATCAACTTCATTCCCGCCGCCGGTTTGTTACTGGTGCCCGAGGGCAGCGTGGGTTGCATGTGCGCGTTTCCGACCGCCTGTTCGATCGCCTTCGAGCCGGTCAAAAAGAACCGTGCCTGGTCGGTCTACAGCGCCGTCGGCGGTGCTTCGCCGGTAAAACAATTGGCTCTGAACCTGGGCATGTCCGGCGACAGAAAAGACTCGAAAGGTCAACTCTGGCTCGGGCTGCCTCGCCCCCACGGCGCTCTTGTTTTGAAGTTGCAGGCTGCGGCCACGTTTTATCCTGGCGGAAAATTCACTCGTCAAAACTCGACGTTTATCGACATCGAGGGCAGCGACGACGACTGGCTGTTTGCCTCCGCCGCCGAAGGTCTCAAGTCGCTTTCGATACCCGTGCTGACCCCGCAAGACGGACGGGCCGCTTATCGAGTTCGATTGACAATTCCGCCTCGCGGTGTCGGCAAAGTAGGCCAACGTGTATTCGACGTCAAGCTACAAGGCAAGGTTGTCAGAAAAAACTTCGACCCGGCCGCGGAAACAAAAGATAAAAACCAAGTCGTCTCCGTCGAGTTCGACAACATTCCGGTCAGTGACAAACTCCTCG
>CAZISU010000091.1:0-11099 GCA_964541935.1 uncultured Planctomycetaceae bacterium
ATACGGTCGCCTCGGTGCCATCGAACGGTACGGCAAACAACAGGTTTTCATCGCCGAAGAGCATACAGTTTTCGGGCAAGTTGCCGTGCGTCCACAAATCGCGCCCGCTAATCGGGTCGACGGCCACCACGCCGCGAAACTTACGAAAACACATGTACTGATCGGTCAACAGCCCCATTTGCCAGGGGTGCCGGCCCGCGCGACCGTAGGCCATCGACGGCTGCCCTATTCCGCCCCAAAAGGCTTTGATTTCAGCTTGCCCCACGCTGTTAGAAATTGTATGTGCCTGGTCCGGAAGCCGCCGCCATAGAATTTTTGGCTCTCTGCGATCGGAACAATCGATGGCAATATATTCATTGCCGGCCACTAGCACCAAAAGGTGCCCTCGCGCCGCAACGTGCTCCACGTTCTGGGTGGCCGACAGGTACGTCCTCTGTCCGCCTTTGGCCAACGATAGCTGCCAAAGCGGCTTGCCGTAGGCGTCCACTGCCATCAGGTTTTGCGTACTCTGGTTGTATTTTAACTGCCGGTCGCCGAAAAACGGTCGCCGGCTGCCGTGGAAATTCAAATCGATCAGACTGTTGCGAACCGGAGCATTGCCCTTGAGCAAGGTTTGCGACGACTCGACCGCGCCCGCCGGCCAGGATCGGTCGGGTTGGAACCAGCGCCGTACGATGTCGTCCTTGGGCAAACTCGCTACGATTTCCTTGCCCGTGCGCCCGTTGGAACAGACCACGTCGCCGAATTCGAAAGCCAGGCGTCTATAGCAGCCCGCGGCGTCTTCTAAACGTTTGGCCTTGCGCAAGACTTGGGCCAACAGTATCGTGGCCCGGGCCGCAACCGCGCGGTTCTTCGAGCGCGCTTCCTGTCGCAAGAGCATTTCGGCCTCGAGATAATTCCCATCGCGGACCAGACGCTCGACAAACAGACCGCGCCCCTCGATCGCCACGGGGTGATAGGCGAAACGGTCGAGAAACCGCCGCGGAATTTCCAGATCGCCTGCCGCCATGGACGCCGCCAGACGTTTTTGGGCCGCCGCGTCCAGACGTTTGCGAATGTCATCCGGCGCGGCCTTTGTGAACTTCGCCAAACGCACCCGCAGCCAACGGTCCTGCAACACATGGTGCGCATCGCTCAAACGTACATCGACGTTGTTTCCATAAGTCGATCCGACCCCGTCCGACAGCCCGGCCCCGTCAGATAAATCGACCAGTCGCAAGTAATAATCCAATGCCGGTCCCCACTCGTCCAGCCCTTGCAGTCCTTCGGCCGTCAGACGCAAGTATCGGGCCCGCTGAGGTGTTTCCGTGCAAAGCTTTTCGATCTCGGCCGCATCTTGCCGATATGTGGCGAACTCTTCGGCCAGACCGTCCAGCAGGGTTTCGCGCAAGAGCCATTCGGTCCGCGCGCCGCCGATCTGTTTTTGTGAGCGCCGCAACGAATCGACCGCCTGCTTTCGCTTACCCTGATCGATTAGAATTTCGCCTTGCAACGCCAACGCCCGCGCATCGTTGGGCTGCTTGGCCAAAATCGAATCCACGCGTCGCCCCAGCGTGCCCAGCTCGTAATAGCTCTTCAGCCCGTCCAAGCCCTGTGAGAAGACTTTACCCTTGTGACAGACGAGATTGCCCGGCGTGTTGCCCTCGCGCGATTTGGCAATCCGCTCGACGCGCACGTTCTGCACATCCAAGACGGCCACGCCCGCCTTGCCCACGGGTATATAGTAGTATCCACCGGCCAGGAACCCGCGACCGCTCGTCGAAGCTCCCTCTCCCAGCGAAACGTCGTGCTTGTCCCAGGCCGTTTTGCCGTCCGATAGCTTCAACGCCCGCGCGTGATGTGCTCCCAGCAGAACGACCCGCTCGTCGTCGGCACAAGCCATGTACAGATCGCCCTTGCGCAGGCTCTTCCAATGCAGCTTGCCATCGAACAACCCCAGGCAGTAAATGTACTTGCCATACGGTTCGGCCACCAGGATCCGGTCGCCGACGATCTTGAGGTTGTCGTAGAAGCGGCCCGCGTGGCGTCCGTAGCCCCGCATCCCCGCCTGCATGGCCATGCGTTGCTGTTGCATGCGCCCCATGCGGCTATCTTTCTTTTCTTCGGGAAATGGGTATCCCCACAGCAGCGAATGCGTAGCCTCTTCCACGGCGATGACGGCCCCGTTGCCGGTCGGGCAAATCAATATCCCGTCGGCATATGAAGGCGTGGCGGCCCTCAGCCGTCGTAACGGGGCCTGCAATATCTCGCTTTCCACCACCGCCAATGCTTGAGTCCAAAGCAGCTTACCCGTCGAGGCTTCCAAAGCAACGAGGCGAATCTCGCCCTTACGTTCGGTAAGTGCGTACAGCTTTCCCGATAAACTCAGCGGGGCACCCAGAAAAAAGCTCCCGGCTGCGGGCAGCACTTCGCCCGCAACGTTCGAGCTTTTGCCCGTTGCCCGTTCGCTGCTCGGCTTGCCGCCGATCTGCCAGACCAACTTGCCGGTTTTTATATTGTGCGCTGCCAGGCGATTATAGCCGCCCGGCCGGTTGGAACTGTCTATCGGCCGTCCGCCCACCATCACGATCTGCCGCGCCTGCGATCCCATGCCCACGCCCAAATCCTCGACGGAAAAAACCAGATCGCCGTCGCTCGAAAGCGAGCCGTAAATCCCGTCCTGCCAATATCGATTGCACAACGCGCCGATTTGTTGGCCGGCATGACGTTGAGAATCCCGGGCAAACGTGGGCGCATTGTCCAAAACGTCGTCGAAAGGCACCATCCATGTGAGCTTGCCGGTCTGAAAATCAACCGCCACAAGCGTGCTCACCGTTCGCAACAACACCTTCTCGCCAACCGCCAGAGGGCAACCGGCCGTAATAATCGAAAGGTCGCGGTCGCGGCAATATTCCAACTGGCTACGCAACAAACGGTCGGCCGCCGGATGTTCCGATGCGCCCGCGTGCCAAAGTGTGTTCAGCAGCGGAATGCCGTCGTCGGCCGTGCCCTTGGCCGCCTCGGGCGTTTTGGCAAACAGTTTTCCCGTCTGCGATTCGAGCCACTCCAACGGATCTTCGGCGGCGGCGAATAGGGCCACCTCTTCACCACCGATCATCACGCGACCGGTAGGGAAGCGGGAACGAAGCGACTCGAGACTCTCGTTCGCCTTGCCTGGCAAACCGGCTTGCGCCCAACAAACGGCTAGGGCTACCGAAAGCGTGGGCTCCAGTCGAGCGGCCCCCTCGTAAGCAACACCATCACACGACTCGTTCAGTCGCGACAAAATCAACGCGGCCTCCAACGGACGCCCCCGGTCGAGATTCCAAAGTCCCAAAAGCAACGTGGCTTCGCCGCCGGCTTGGGTATGGAAATATCGCCGCGAGATCTCGGCCAGTCCGGCAGCATCTTGCTTGGCCGTGGCTTCTTCCAGACGGGCTCGGGCTTTCGCCCCGTATTCCAGTTCATATAGATCGCGGCCCGCGCTGGGCATGCGGCCGATCAGACGCTGCGCCTGTGACTTGAGGCTCTCGAATGTGGCCGAGGCGTCGTCGCCGCGGACGAAATAGTCCTCGTCGCAATCCAAAATCCAACCCAGCGTGCGAACCGCTTCGCTAAAACGCTGCTGTTCGATCAGCCGCCGGGCGTTGCTGAGCCGCTGCACCAAAGCCCGCCGCGGGCGCAGGAACACATCATCGCAGACCTCTTCCTTCTCCGGTTTCGCCGTCTCAGATTTCGCCGTCTCAGATTTTGCCGTGGCCGCATTCCCTGCACCTGGCACCTGCGGCACGCCCTCCTGTGCGGCGACCCCATCCGTCCACCCAAACAGCAGGAGTAACACCAAGCAGCCGCATGTCGATGCGGGTAAGCAAGATGCTGACAGGTTAGATACGGGCGGGCAAGAAAAGATTGTCTTCGCCCCAGCGCCGCACGCCGACCGCATGGCCGCCGCTCTGCGGCGACGGCATTCAGGTTGTATGTCCGAAGATTTCATGCAAATTACCACCCGCGATTTCCCCTTCTGCGAGGAGTTGAAAAGTCAAAACAACACCACACCAAGGGATTAGTCGCGAGCACGGGCGAAAAAGTTTCCGTATGTTTCTTCTGGGGCTGCTGTCAGAACACGGCAAGAACTGCCCTGAACGACATAAGATATTGCTATATCTTATTTTAGGTGATGTCGCCCACAATGGCAAGAAAACACTTCCAGCCGCGGCGGCTATCGCATGAGAGTTCCAAACAATACCCACTTGCAAGTGATTGTCTGCCAACGCACGTAAAGTGATCGACCACCCCTGTTTTCACGGGTTTTCTTGGTCATATGGGGTTTCGATGACGATAACATAGGCAAAACCAGGGGCTTTTTGGTGCTTTTCAACGTTTTTAACGGGTTTTACGCTTTTTTCGGGTTGCATTTCCGGGCAAAGATCTATCAAATCATCCGGTTGGCCGATACTATCGGAAAACGCAACCTATTATATGTATTGTTTGGGTCGTCTTGCGGATGTCGCGTGATACCCCAATTTACTTGGTCTGTGGCGATGCGGTCGGTGGCCCCGTCACATGATCGCAGTCGGTGGCCCCGCCACATGATCGCAGTGTGCCACATTACTAAACCAGCCTTATATGGACATGGAGGGTAACGAAACATGGCCAAAGCAGCCAAAAAACCACTTACCAAGACAGAGATTCTCACCAACGTCGCTGCCGCTACAGGCCTGACAAAAAAAGAGATCGCGTCAGTCCTAGACGCACTCGCCGGCGAGATCAAGAAGAGCCTGGCCCCGCGTGGCCCCGGCGCGTTCGCGCTTCCGGGTTTGCTGAAAATCGAGAAGAAAAAAGTGCCCGCTCGCCCAGCCAAGAAGGGCGTGCCGAACCCCTTCAAACCGGGTGAACTCATGGACGTCGCGGCCCGACCTGCCTACAGCAAGGTCAAAGTCCGCCCCCTGAAGACCCTCAAAGACATGGTCTGATCGAGACCTCGCGTCAACTGACGCGAACATCACAAATCAGAAGCCGGGAACAACCTGTTTGTTTCCGGCTTTTGTTGTTTAACCTAACCAAGCAACCACTCAACAACCTCGACCAGCCCGTCGTGATCGTGCCCCGGGGCGATGCGGTCGGCCGCCTGCTTGACCGCCGGCAACGCGTTGTCCATCGCCACGCCCAGCCCCGACGCACGGATCATGGCAATATCGTTGACGTCGTCGCCCACGGCGCAGATCGAACCGTCGTCGATCCCCCAGCCCGAGGCCAGACGCTGTATGGCCGACCATTTCGACGCCCCGGCCGGTGAAATCTCGCAAAGATACGGCACATATTTGGGGCTGCGAATCACGTGCGTGTGGAAAACGCCCGGCGCTGCCTCTGCCAATGCCTCGGCCACCTCGCTCATCTGCTCAAACGACCCCATCGTAAAGCCCGTGTAGATATCCGTCGGCGGCTCTTCGATCAGATTTGGCCAAACGCGACCGAACTGTCCATTAGATGCAATGTACAGCCCCAGATCCGGCCCGCCGACCTCGCCGCTGAGCACCTCACCGCAAGTGCAATAGAATTCGAAATAGCTCTCACACTGGGTATCCACGCCATCGCAATCGACGAACCAAATCGGTTCGTAGCCCATTCGTGCCATCAGCCGCGAGGCCAGCACGATCGATTCACGGTGGAACTCGGCCTTGTAAAGCGTTCGGTGGTCGGCCGGGTTTTTCACAAGCGTACCGCTAGCCGTAACCAAAGGCGCATCGATCCCCAACGACACGATCAGCGGACGCGAACGACGATAGCGGCGCCCCGTGGCCAACACCACGCGAATACCCGCATCCACCGCCCGCCAAAGCGCCTCGCGCGTAGCATCCGTCAACTCGTCCCGGCTATTAACCAACGTCCCATCAATATCGACCGCTAAAAGTTTATATTGCATCAGGTCCTGTCCTTTACCCTCTGTCCTCTACTGCTGGCATCCGCCCCAATTGTACCACCGAATCATCCTGCTCGCGACGCAAATAGTCCGCCCCTTGCCGCACGCCGATATGTCCCCAGGGCAACGCCACGTCGAGCTCGTGCGGCTGGTGCAAGATCCGTTCGACGTCCACGCCGCAGTCCTCGAAGGCCTGCCACCACACGTCCGGTTGCAGTTGATCGTTCCAACTATCGAATCGTGCCCCGCCCCGCCAGGCCTTCTCGATGACCTCGCCCACAGCCCGTCCACCGCGGCTGACCGCGCCTTCCAGCAGGCTGCACTCTATGTCGTGGGTCTTAATACTCACCGAACGCATTCGCACCCGCCGACGCAGCAGGGCGTGCGCCTCGCGGAAATACTCGCGCGTCTGCATGGCGTTCCATTGATAGGGCGTCTGCGGCTTGGGCACGAAATTCGAAACGTTGGCCACCACCTTGATCGGCCGCCCGTGTACTTTTCGTCCCAGGCCCGAGATCGTCTCGGCCATCTCGATGATGCCTTCCAGATCCTCCTCGCGTTCGCCCGGCAGCCCGCACATGAAATACAACTTGACCCGATTGAACCCCGCCGCGAACAGTTTTTCGCAGCCCTCGTATAGATCCTGGTTACTGATCCGTTTGCCGATCTGCCGCCGCATGTCGTCCAGCGCGGCCTCCGGCGCGATCGTCAGCCCGCCGCGCCGCTGCGTGTCGAGCAAACTGCTAATCGCGCTGAGCTGCTCGTTGACCCGCAGGCTGGGCACCGATATGTTCACGCCCAAGGGGCCAAACACCTCGCGCAAGCGGACAATCAGTTCTTCCAACTGCGGATAATCGCTGGTCGAGAGCGAAAGCAGCGAAACCTCGTTAAAGCCCGTGTTCTGATACGACTCCCAGGCCGCATTGACCAGCGTCTCCACGCGGCGGAACCGCAACGGCTGCTTGATCGTCGAGCTTTGACAAAAACGGCATCGCCACGGACAGCCGCGCATAATCTCCACCGAGATCCGCTCCTGCACGCATTCCACATACGGCACGACCGGCGCCGTCGGCATCGGCAACGCGTCCAGATCCTCAACAACCGCCGGCTCAATCCCCGCGGGCAACCCTTCGAGTGTCGGCCGCATCAACGCCGCCCCGTCTTCATCGCCTGCCTCATAAAACCGCGGCACATAAACGTTCGGCACCCGCCGGGCCAGCTCCACCAACGCCTCTTCGCGATTCGCACAATCGGCCCTGGCCCGCAACCACTCGTCGCACAACGCCGGCAACACCTCTTCCCCATCGCCCACCACAAACACATCCACAAACCGCGCCATCGGCTCGGGGTTAAACGCACAAGGCCCGCCCGCAATCACCAGCGGATCTTGCAACCCACGCTGCTCGCAGTGAAGCGGCACCCGCCCCAGGTCCAACATCGTCAGCACATTCGAATGCCCCATATCGTACTGCAACGTGAACCCCAATACATCAAACTTGTGCAAAGGCGTAAACGTCTCCAGCCCATACAGCGGCAGCTCGTGCTTCCGCAGCAACTCCTCCATATCGAACCAAGGAGCAAAAACCCGCTCACAAGCCCAATCCGCCCGCCGGTTCATTACATCATAAAGAACCTGCAACCCGATGTTGCTCATACCAATCGTATAACAATCCGGAAAAGCCAAACACAAAGTCCCCCGCATCTCGCGATGGTCCTTAACCCGCGCATTCAATTCCCCACCCACATACTGTCCCGGCATCCGAATCTCCGGCAACAACAGATCGGTAATTTTGTCTTTTAACTCTTGGTTTAGCATACTCTCCACAACTATTTATGATGAATACCTCGGTTACCTTTAATCCTGATCCGAGTTGTTTTTATGCTCCTGCAACATTAACTTCACTCGTTCAGGCAAACGATCATAGTCTTCTGGCCGATAAAGCTGAAACATACTATCTTCAAACAACCGCCAAGTCCCCTCGGTCTGTTCTGGAGTCAATTCCACACCTCGAATAGCTGAGAGGAGATCTTGCGTCTTGTAAAGAAAAAGAATTTGTTCCGCGGTGTCATCCCGAAGCTCTCTTTTATCAGCCGCATGCCATTGCAACAAGGCAAGAATACGTTCCTTCATGTCAGGATACTGCTTAGAGAGCACCGTATTCATTTCCTGGTAATTGAATGATCGGGGAGGAATTCCCTCTTTGTCCCAGAAAGACCTAAGCGAAGAAGGTATGGTGGCTAACCACTTATCATAAGCTACCCTGGCTTCCGCCCGCTGACGTAGCCCCAGTTCGTACTCTTCCTTAGGACCGCTGATTCCACGTTCATGCATCCAAACAGCTAGAAATTCAGCAGCTTCATCCGTAAGTAAGCCATCGCCTTCCCACTTGCCATCCAACCATCGCACGCCTTCGCCGTGATGATAACCCAAAGATACGACTAGCTTGTTACCACGGTAGAACTCCAAGGTCGGGTTGCCACAACACATGCAGTGAAATCCGCTTCCACTTGAATCGATAGTGATCTGTTGAAGGACTTTTGTGACAGCCTTACCGTCTCTCACATCCAAAAGCGTCTTTTCTGCTTCGCGGTTTCGGTGGCATGTTCCGCCAGAGCGAACACGAAGTCTAGTCGCTCCGGCAAGAGCTTTATGTAGAACTGCGGTCCAATCCTTTTGGGAAGTTTCTTTGCCCGAATCAGCATTTGAGGATTCCTGGACTCCAGTGCCTTCGTCACTGTTTGATTCCGACTGCCCACACCCACAACAAATAATTATGAGAAAGGCCGCTAGATACTTGTTCATCTTTTCTCCTGACTCAGTATTCGTGTAGAACAAAAACTATCCGGAACTTTCATGTTCACTAGGGATGCAACAGGAAGAACCAGAAAAACACTAATCCCCGCTAATCAACACTAATTCCTTCATTAGCGTAAATTAGGTCAAATTAGTGTTCCCCGTCCGTCCTTACTTTTTCGCCATCCCCCGCAACACCTCAACCCCCTTCTCAATCACCTCATCCGCCGCCGCGAATGAAATGCGGAAATGGGTGTCCTGCCCGCTGAAGACGTTGCCGGGGATGATTAGGAGTTCGTGTTCGGTGATGGCCTTTTCCACAAACTCGCTGGCCGTCCCCCAGGGTGCTTTAGGGAAGGCGTAAAATGCTCCGCCGGGCACGGTTAGTTCGTAGCAGTCGGCCAAGCCTTGGACTAGCAGGTCGCGTTTGCGGCGGTAGGCGTCGATCTGCGGGCTCATGTCTACATCCAGGGCCGCCACGGCCGCCCATTGCAGCGGGTGCGGGGCGCAGACGAAGCTGTACTGCTGCAACTTCTTCATCTCGCCGATAATCTCCTGCGGCCCATGCGCGAACCCGATCCGCCAGCCGGGCATGCCGGCGTTCTTGCTCAGCCCGTCGACCACCAGTGTGTTCTCGTTGAACTGGGCCGGTGATATGAATTCGCTATCGTAGCAAAAATCGCGGTAGATCTCGTCGCTTAGCAAAAGCACGTTGTGTCGGGCCGCCAGTTCGGCCAGGCCGCGCACGATCTCCGGCCGCGCCACCGCGCCGGTGGGATTGCAAGGATTATTGAACAGGATCATCTTCGTCCGCGGCGTGATGGCCGCCTCGACCCGCTGCAAGTCGATTTGGAAGTCGGGATACGTGTCGATGCGCACAACCTTGGCCCCGGCGATCCCCGCCAGCGCCTCGTACATCACGAAAAACGGATCGAAAACGATAACCTCGTCGCCCGGGTTGACCAACACCTGCGTGGCCAGCATCAGCCCGCCGCTGGTGCCGCTGGTCACGAATACTTCGCGCCCGGCCTGCCCATAGGTCTCGTCGACCCCGGTTTGCAATTTCTCGCGCAAGGGCCCGATACCCTGCGTGAGCGAATAGCCGTTCTTGCCCGCGTTGATGGCATCGACGGCCGCCTGCCGAACCTCATCCGCCACGTCGAAGTCCGGCTGACCGATCGACAAGTTGATGGGATTCTTCAGCTTGGCCCCCAACTCGAAAACCCGGCGGATTCCGGAAACGTCGAAACAGTTGGTACGCTCTGCAAGCCAGTCTTTAGGCGTCATTTTTTGTATCTTTTTTGTATCTAATCTAAGGTTTGATTATTCGGGTAACGGGTAGCCCCGATAGCTTGCCTATCGGGGTGCCGCAGGCACAAGAGGTGATTGCAACAGCTCTGCATGCCTCTTGCGGCTGCGCCGCCCCGATAGGCGAGCTATCAGGGCTACCCACGCAATCCATCCATTCTAGCCTCTGGCCCCCTACCCGTCGAGGACACCCGACAGCGGCCGGTCGCTTTGGCTCAGAATCTCTAGCAGCAGGGTCACCGTCCGCAGCGCGTCGGCTGTCGTCACACCAGCGGCGGAGTACCACAACCGCCCATCCGAGCCGCCCCCCAGCACCGCCGAACTTTCCCGCATGGCCGACGCCACCTCTGCCCTACGCGGCCCGCACGGCTCCACCTTCCCGCCCACCTCTCGCAGTCTCTCTCGCGTCTTGTCGCTTGTGCCGTGCTCGACAACGACCGTGCCGCCATCGATTTGCGCCAGCAGATGACACCCGACAAGCTCCATCAACCGCTCGGCCTCGACCGCTCGGCCCCGCTCGTCGAACACCGCACAAGTCTCACCGTCGCCCTCGATCGACACGCCCAGATGGGCCCCACGCTCCACGACAGCCTGCTCCAGCATTGATGGGTGGCCGACAATCTCACACGCCAACGGCCCCGTCAATCGCTCGACATACTCACCCATCGGCCCGCAGCCACAATCCAACAGCACGCGCAACGGCCGCAACGCATGATAATGATCGGCCAACCCGGCCAGGTAGTCATCCTCGGCCTGCAATCGCCGCAGCGAGCCATACTTCCGGCACGGTCGGCCGGGCGAGTCTTCATAAACGCGCCGCACATCGTCCAGCGACGGCACCCCAACTCCCATCGACAGCGGCACGCCCCCTGCGCCCCAAAATTTCAATCCCACCGTTTGCGCCCCGCGTCCCGGGTTGCCCACCAAGATTCCACCGTCGGCCTCGAAATGCCCCACGGCAAAGGCCGCGCACCCTGCCGACGCCTGGCCAATATCGACCACATGGCAACCGCTCCACCGCAACCCCTCGGCCACGCCCGCCACCAATTCCGGCACAATCGCCCGCCCGTCACCGGCCACAATCGCCACCGGCGGCTC
>CAZISU010000092.1:0-11097 GCA_964541935.1 uncultured Planctomycetaceae bacterium
CTCCTCGCCCGGCAAAATGCAATGGAACCCCCAGCGGGCGAACCGGCGTTGCGTGCGGAGGGAACGCTGCTCGCGACCTCTTCCCGCGTCGGCATCGGCGGCGTATATCTGCGCGGCGTAGGGGTTGTCGCGGGCCATGATCCGCGGGATGCGGATGTCGCTGCCCCAAAACTCTACCACGCGGGCCTTACCCAGCCGGGCCGCGTAGCGCAAGTCGCAATCAAACGGTAAAGTCGAATTGTTGAAATGCCAGTGAATCACGTCGGCCCAACGCATGGCTGCGCTCATGATCCGCCACCAAGCGGCCGTGCGCGCAATCGAGCGAAACGGATGCCGACGACGCGAAAGTGGCTGAAAATGCTCCAGCCCGTCCGGGTCACCATAGCGGTTCTCGCCATACACCAGCCCCCGCGCCTCGACGCCGATCTCGCGCAATGCGCGCACCGTTACGGAGATTTGCGAGGCGACGTTGGTGGGGAGGTGTAGGACTTTCATGGATTCTAGTTTGTAGAATCTAGCCCGAAGATCAGGCGGAAGCAACATCGGCTGGTCACGATTGGCTGTACGTATTTGAGCTGTCGTAGTGCCTGAAGTATAAGAATTATGATGAAATATGACAGATGTAAGTCCGACAGACTGCTAACTTTTGTGTCGTATTCGATCTTGACCCGAGTTGCGGGCCTTGGTAATGAAGGCGTCTCTGGGTTGAATCCGTTTTGGCGGTTCTCCTATACTTTTCATTGTACCTATACCCACAGCGTCTTGCCGAGGAATCCGTGTATCGAGCCTTGAAGCACCACGGGATCGTATTTTTTGCGATCTCGGTCATAACTTGGGGCGGCCTGGCATTTGGCCAGCGGCAGCGGTTTCCGTCACCGGTAACGGTGAACACGGTGGCGGATACAACAGTCGCTCCGCCCACATTCAGACAGGCCCCCGCTGGCGCAACGCCCCAATACAATCCACCCCAGTACAATCCACCCCAATACAATCAACCCCAGTATAACCCCCCCGCATACAACCCGGGTGCCGGCGCTGGGGCGACTTACAATCCTGCTCCCTACAATTCGGCGCCATATAATTCATCGCCCACGTCGCCTTACGGCGCAGCGCCTCACGGTACGGCGCCATACAACTCTGCCCCGGCACTAGGTCCGGGCTCGGTTCCGGTCACACCCGGTCCGATTGCCGGTCCCAACACGACTCCACTTTACGGCGGCGTGGTGTTGCCGCCACCGCAGTGGGACCCGTACGCGCCGCCGGGCCAAATGCAGCAGCCCATGCTTTTGCCGGAGGATCCCTACATTCCGGGCTCGCCCAACGAGTCGATCGTGAAGATGCGGCGTCTGCTCGACGAGTTGCGGCTGGACTACACGTTTCTTTCGTATAGCGGTGCTAAGAAATTCGGCACCAACGACCTGGGCTTAAGCGCCACGTTCGCCTTCCCGTTCTTCTATAACCAGGACTCCCCGCTGTTGGTGACGCCCGGTTTCGCAGTCCACTGGTGGCAAGGTCCGACCAGCGCGGAATACACGGCCTTGCCGGCACGGGTCTACGACGCTTATCTGACCTCGGCCTGGAGCCCACAGCTTACGCCCTGGCTGGGCGGCGAGGTGGATTTTACCGTGGGCGTGTACTCCGACTTCAAGAAAGTGACCACGGATTCTCTGCGTTATACGGGCACCGGGCTGTTCGTGTTGGGTTTTTCGCCGACAATGAAAATCAAGGCGGGGGTCGTCTATTACGATCGGGTGAAAATTAAATTACTACCGGCCGGTGGGCTGTTTTGGACGCCCAGTCCGGATACACGCTTCGATATCTACTTTCCCGAGCCGCGATTCGCAACCAGAATGTCGACCATCGGCAACACCGAGTGGTGGTTCTATGTACGTGGCGAATACGGCGGTGGTAGCTGGCTGTTCACCTGGACCGAACTGGGCGCTCCGCCACCCTTGCTGGGCCAGGCCGACTACAACGATATCCGCGTAGCCATGGGCCTGGAATTCTCGCGGTTGAACGTATTGGACGGGCATGTTGAGTTCGGCGTGTCCTTCAATCGGGCGATTGTGCCGCGTGGATTCTTTGAGGAATACAAACCGAGCACGACGTTCTTCCTGGGGGCCGGGTTGGCGTATTGAGTTATAGGTTTCAGATGACAGACAACAGACACCGGGTAGCTCTGATAGCTCGTCTATCAGGGCGGCGTCAGGCGCGAGAGCCCGGGATAAACACCTCCTGTGCCTGCGGCACCCCGATAGACAAGCTATCGGGGCTACCCTGCTTGCGAGGAATTTTGCCGGGCGTATTCTTGTTTATTGCAGTTGTTTTTCTTTGCAATGGCGTTGCGTTGGGCGAGGGCGTGATCCGTTTGCCCACGGTAATGCCGGCGGGTGAACCTTACGAGGGGATCCTTGTATCCAATCCCGATATAACCGCCGAACCGGTTCCACTTCCTCCCGTCGGACCTCTTTTGGATGGGCCCCTTTTGGATGGGTCACTTTTGGACGAGAGCGAACCGGAGCTGCCGCCGGGCGCCCGCCAGGGTGTTTTTCAGTGGCTCAAGCTCCGCGCGACGTGGCTCTCCAAAGGCAATAGCGGGCCGGAGGCTCTGGGCGCCACCGAGTTGCAGATATCGGGCATGTTCGGGTTTCCCTTCCCGCGACGCGAGACGCCGCTGCTGATTACGCCCGGCTTTGCCGTACACTATCTCAATGGCCCGGTAACGCCGGACTTGCCGCCGAGGGTATTCGATTCGTATGTGCAGTTCCAGCACATGCGGAAACTTTCGCCGCGGTGGGGCATGCAATTGGCCGTAACGCCGGGTGTTTACAGCGATTTCGAACAGAGCAGCGACGAGGCCTTTCGCATGTCGGGGCATTTCGGCGCCATGTACAACTGTACCGATCGATTCGACATCGTGCTGGGCGTGGCGTATCTGCCGTACCAGACGTGGCGGGTCATGCCCTTTGCCGGTATAGTCTGGCGGCCGAACGACGATTGGAAATTTCAGCTAACCGTGCCCAAGCCCATGATCGCAAAACGGGTTTATTGGTTCAGCCCCCGTGCGGCCGGCATGTATTGCGACGATACGTGCGTAAACCCTATCACCGATTGGTGTTACATTGCCGGCGAACTGGGCGGAGGAAGCTGGGCCGTGCGTCGTTTGTCAGGGGTGGACGACGTGGTGACTTATCAAGACCTGAGGTTTGTCCTCGGCTTCGAACGCGAAAACTTCGAGGGACTAGATTACCACGCCGAGATAGCTTACGTATTCTGCCGCAAATTCATATACGACTCCGACACCCCCGATATCAAACCGGGCGATGCGGTGATGTTGCGTGTGGGAACAAAGTTTTAATTATATCTGTTAGCGACGCCGCTAACTTTGGGGGGGGATAAATACTTTGGCGATATTGACATTGACCCCAGCCGGGAGGTCTCTATAATCCGGCCCACTTTACTTTGCGGGAAAACTTCGGCGATGCCTGTGCAATCAACAGGGTGGTTGTCCGTGGCACGCTTCTTTCGGTCCGTATTTAAAAGGACAAATTTGTTATGCGATGTTCTTCCACAGTCGTTTGTCTCACCATTTCGATGCTTGTCGTCGGCTTAAGCGGGTGTCACAGCACCGGGTCGATGGCTTCACGCAGTTGGACAAGTTCGAGCTTTAACCCGTCGACATGGCGAACGGGCCTCAAAGAAACTCCATCGTCACTGGCGGCGGCTCCTCCGGCTATTCCGGCGAAACCTTCAACCACCGCAGCTCCTAGCTATCCAAACACATCGGCGATCAGCTCCGTGGCTTCACGCACGAGCCCTCCGAATATAAGCTATCCGACCACACCGGCCAGCTATTCGGCCCCCGGCTCGACCTCAAAAAATCCGTTGATGCCGCCGCAGAGCGGTCGTTATGGCCGGAGTCCAGCAATGACGAATCCAATTGCAGCCAACCCGGCTAATGGGTATGCCAATCCGGTCTACCAGAATTCGGGCGCTTCCGCGACGTTGGCCCAGAACCCTTTTCGCGCTACGGCCCCAACTGTTCCGTCGTCCAACGGCAGCCTTGCCAATCCCTCGGCCGTGGCCACGGCATCGCCATATGGCAGTAAAATCCCTGCAACTTATCCTAGCGGATTGCCCAACCGTCAATCCACAGCCGCTGGGCAAAACCCCAGAGTGCAAAATCCCAGTGTGAATTCACGCTATCAGGCCGCAATTGCCTCCAGCTCGGCAAAAGCATCTACACCGTCTTACAGTAGCGATCCCAATAGCCGGCATTATTCGGGAAGCCCAAGCACGGGTACCGCCGCAGCACCGCCGTTCGGATCGGCGACAATGCCGAAGGTTGTCGGCGGCTATCCGTCTACGTCACCCGGTTCTGGTGTAATTTCGACGGCCAAGGCCCCCAGCGACAACTATCCGAACATCAAGGCTCCGGTATACCCGAAGACACCGTCATACCCACAGGCACCGTTGCAGCCGAACGGTTCTACGGCGTCGAAGAGTTTCACACCCTCACCGGTTAATGCCAACATGCCGGTAACATCGTCGGCAACCACAACACCGCCCTCGGCCGGCTATCAACCCGGCACTAACGGCTACCAACCCGGTGCCAACCAGTACGTGCCTGGCCAGAATAAATACACACCAGCACAAAACGGATATCAGCTTCCGGCCGTGCGTTCCACGGCTCCGATCCAAAGTGGCGGTCAAGTCCCAACCATGTACCCCATGGTGCCACCGGTGACCGGCAGCAGCAATTCCAGCGGCGGCCCGGCACCAGTGTTCCGGCCCGGCAGCACGGGCAGCGTGCCGGCTTATCCGCCGGCGACCGGTTCGACCGCACCGCCCAGCCCGTACTCGAACAGCAAAAGCGGCTTGCCGGTTAAAACTTCGGCCCGCACCTCCAGCGTCGTACCGGTCGGATTCAATCAGACCGCTCCGACTTGGCGTTAGTGTTGTTTGAGAATAAGAAGATTTTCAGGGCCAATGACAGCAAGAGTTGTCGTTGGCCCTTTTTTTATTCGGAATTCTAAGTAGGGTGCGTCCGCGACAAAGGCGTCTTCCGCTGCTTCCATCCCCAAGGCAACGTGCTCGATCTATGGGCCCGCCGCAATGGCCTGCCGCTACACAACGCCGCCGTCGATCTGGCCAGCCGTTTTGGCATCGTTGCTCAGAAACCCAGAGGAGGAACCCGTAAACTGAAGCCCGTATTACGTACCCAACCCGCTAGCAAAAGAGTCCTCAGTTTCCATTTCACGCTGAACCAATACAACTACCCTTTTCCCACATCACGGTAACAGCATCGCGGAGTGCTGTGGTAGCACCTCACCAAACGAATGCAATACTAGCAGGTCAGTCATTATAATGCAATGACTCATGTTCCCTTAGCTACTGCTGCCGATGGCGTCACGCCGCTCACCCTACCGGCACATCAAATTCATCGACGACCAAGGCGCCAGCTCCACCGCTTTTTCGTTATAGATCTTCAGCACGTCGTTGGGTACATAGGCCTTTTTGACGATGATGCTGTAGAGGTGTTCGTCGAACCATTTGTCGTACATGGTCCAGAAGCCGCCCTTGCCGCGGTCTTTGCCCCAGGAGTTTTCCACCAGCCATTTGACCGGTTTTTTGTCCTGCATGTCGACGCCGATGAAGACCATGGCGTGGTTGGCGACACCGTGGCGGACACGCAGGCTGTCGGCCTTACTGAGTTTCAGGTCGACGCCGTAGATCGAGGCGTAGTCGTACAACCCAAGCTGCATGATGCCCTTTTCGCGGTCCATGTCCTTGCCCGCGTCGGCGGCGAACAGCACCGGCTGGTCGTCCATCAAGGCCTTGGCGGCCAGATCCTTGAGAACCTTGATGGGCACGTTCACATAATACATCTCGGGCGTACCCATGATGTTCTTAATGCGTCGCATGCGGTAGTGCTTGTTGTAGGGCTGCGTGGGGTCGTTGCAGAGGTTCACGTATTGCGAAAGATCTTCGCCCACCCATTCTTTGTAGAAGCTCTGGGGCGTGTACTTCTTCATCTCGCTGACCTTCTTGTCCTTGTCGACGTAGCGGTACGAGAATTCGCTGGGCGGACGGCCGTAGTTCAGCACCAGAATTCGATAGACCTCGGCCAGCATCTTCTGCTTGGCCGCGCGGATCTCGGCCATGGGTTTCTTCTTGGCGACCATGCCGCGAAGCTTGACCGCGTCGACGCGGAGCTTGTTCTGCAGGATCTTATTCATCGTCGACGTGTGTTCCGAAGAATATGTCTCCGGCATGATCTCTTGCGGCATCACGCCGTACTTGTCGACCAGGGCCACCACGTATCGCCACCAACCGCCGTCGGGGATGGGATCTTTTACGAAGAAGTCCAGCTCGCGGTCCAGCGGCTTACGGTCGCCCAACTCGATCATGAATTCCAGGAAGCAGTTGGCCTTCTCCAGCTTATCCCAAAAGGCCAGATAGCTTTGCGAGAACTCGAAGCCCTCGAGCTTATACTTCTCGATCACGGCCGGCCGCAAGATGTTCAAGCTGGCAAACAACCAGCAGCGCCCGCTCGACTTCTGGTTGGTGATGCCCTTGGCCTTGATCTTGTGGTTGAAGACGTTGTTGTGCCCTTGCAAAATAGCACGGTTGACGGCCAGCGTCTTGGCGTCGGCCGCGGTCAAAGCATTCTGTAACGCACGGGTCGAACCTTTGATCTTAACCGAGTCGCGCAGACTCTTCGCCACCTTAGGACTGATGCTGCCATCATCGCCGGCCAGGGCCGCCGCCGCGGAAGCAAGCAGGATAGAAGCCGTAAACATAACGTTTCGCAGAGCAGAAAAACTCATGAGAACCTCTTGGAAGAAAAGTGCGTGTAGGAATCCGCTGGATTAGGTCGCGTCTGAGCGTGTCGCCAGAATCTTCATTGTACTACGGGTGATGCTGGGTCTCAAGCTGCTGCTTGACAGTGTAAATATGTTTATGTAGAATCATGATCCGTGGCTGATTCTTTACGGGGCGAAGGGTAGAAATCTTTGGGAGGGGATATCGTGAAATCTGAGATTATCGCTAAGCTGCACGCCGAATTCGAACAATCCGTCCAAATTGAGCAAGAGACGGGCGTGGAATTTTGGCTGGCCAGAGATCTTCAGAAACTGCTCGGATACGAGCGATGGGTCAACTTTAATCGGGTGATCGAAAAGGCCGTAACATCTTGTGAGAACTCTGGTTACAATCAGCGGGATCATTTTCTCGCGGCCGCGAAAATGATCCCTCTTGGGAAGGGTGGCGAAAGGGCTGTAAAGGACTACATGCTCACCCGCTATGCCTGCTACCTGATTGCACAAAACGGCGACCCCTCGAAAGACCCGATTGCCTTTGCTCAAACATATTTTGCCGTTCAAACCCGTAAGCAAGAAATCGTCGAGCAGCGGCTGGCCGAACGCGAGCGGCTGGGTGCTCGGCGAAAATTGACCGCCTCGGAAAAGGAACTTTCGAGCATCATTTTCGAGCGATTGAAGGACGAGCGCAGCTTCGCCCGCATTCGCAGTCGTGGCGATCGGGCACTGTTCGGCGGCAACTCCACGCAACAGATGAAAGACCGCCTGGGCGTGCCCAAAAGCCGAGCGCTGGCCGACTTTCTGCCCACCATAACGATCAAGGCTAAAGACTTCGCCAACGAGATTACCAACTTCAACATCCGCCGCGATAACCTCCGCACCGAACCGGCCATAACCGACGAACACGTCGATAACACTACCGAAGTCCGCCACCTGCTCGGCAAACGCGGCATCGTGCCCGAACAACTGCCACCGTCGGAAGATGTGATAAAAGTGGAGTGACGTGTTGTGGAAAATAAAAACACCCAGGCCTGATGGGCTAATGAGGTAATTGGGAAATGTTGCAATAGATGATATCGCAGATTGAATACTGAGTTGTTCACAAGCAAGCTTATCTGCTTGCAGAATGAGGCAAAAAATAGGAAGTTCAAGTGAAAAATCATGCAGATACCATTTTACGACTATTATGAAGAATTCCCTAGGAGCAAGTCAAGGGAATCGACGACGAAATGTGACATGCCAAATCACTAAAGCAGATCATTTTCAAGACGACATTCCTAGTAGTGTTTATCCTTGGCGAAAAGCCCGCGAACTAGAAGGTCGTGCTTATGTGAGTGATGAAGAAGGAGCATGGCTTATCAATTGCTGTCGGGTATTGCGTTTTTGGGGCTTACTAGGCTTGAAAGATTGCCCTCGTGGAACAGAGCAGGACGGAATCACTTCCAGAATGGATGCAATAGCTCGAAAAGTTCGAGTGCATCATTACTTCCGAGTTCGTAATGCCAAAGAATGTAAAAATGTCTTATCTCTACAACAGTTTCCAGAAGTAACATTGTCATTGGAAATCACCCAAGATTGGTATAAGCCACCAGGAGGGATCATTCCAATCCCTGGACAAGACGAGGATTATTGTGGCTCACATGCTGTAGCATTATCCACTTATGATAAATCAAAAGCTATGTTCGCATTTCCAAATTCTTGGGGAGAAGATTGGGGAGATCGTGGCTTTGGTTACTTATCCCCAGACTGTTTTGATAGATTGCAGATCGAAGCGTGGAGTGCTCAATGGGCTGGATTTACTGCACCAGTCCAGTTGAATTCAGGGATCGCTTGTTTGTCATGGAAAACCAGTATCGACTCAATTTATGGAGTCCACGGTCGAGAAATCATTAACGCATCAAATGGAGATCGTCTCGCTTGGGCTTTTGCTGTTAGACGAGGAGAGTATCTGGATATAGAGGAGTTATTTGTTTGGCCATCCCATCGGAGAAAAGGGTACGCACGAATTTTGGTTGAAATGCTCTTGAAATTGGCTATCGACAGCAATTCTAAAATACGAGCATGGGTTCCTTATGCAGATTGCCATAAAGAGAATCACCCTGGACTAACAAAAACATTTGAATTGCTTGGACTGGATCTTCAGCCATCCGAAGATAGATGGGCAGGTTATTTCGGAACGAAAGGGGCTCTAATACTTCCTGTAACATCGATCCGCATGCCACTTCGTCCCTCTTCCCTGCGTGAGCAGTTGACTCCTTGGCAATACACGGTCTGGTACGGCACCAACTGAAAACCAATTGATCCAAAAGATCCCTCCAAAGGATATGGTGTGGAACGTGATGAAAACACCCACTATGGGAAGTGTGAAGTAGCCATTCCCAAATCTCATCAGTTTGGCAAAATTGATGGAAACTGGTGGCAAAGGTGGCTTCGTAAAAAAGCTGATTGCTTGCAACTGCGCCGTCGCTTTAGATTAGCTAATGAGGATTTTTGGGATAAGATTCGTAATGAAATTACAAGCTGCCCAGAAGGTAAACGCCAGTCGTTGGTCTTTTTGCATGGATTCAATGTGACATTCGACCAGGCTGCTGAGCGCGCGGCACAAATAGGTTTTGATCTCAAAATGCCAGGTGTAACAGCTTTCTTTAGCTGGCCTTCACGTGGCAACATTCTTAGCTACTCTGCCGATGAAGCAAGTATTGAAGCCAGTGAAGAGGGCATAACGGATTTCCTGGTTCGGTTTTCTCGTGAGACCGAATCAGACTGCGTGTATTTAATAGCTCATAGCATGGGCAATCGTGGACTACTTCGTTCATTGCAGAGAATAGCTTCCAACACTAGCATAGCATCAGAGACGAAGTTTAAGCAAATCATTCTAGCTGCGCCTGATATTGATGTAGACCTTTTTCGGCAATTGGCAAAAGCTTGCAAAACTTTTGCAGATCGCGTAACGCTTTATGCATCTCCAAAGGACAAGGCATTATCACTATCGAGATGGCTACACCAGTATCCTAGAGCAGGTTTGACCCCGCCAGTGACTGTTGTAGAAGATGTGGACACTATCGAAGTACCGCGTTTCAATCTATTGAATCTCGGTCATAGATATTTTGCGGAAGCTTCTGCAGTACTGCATGACATGTATGACCTGATTCGATATGACACAGATCCTTCAGATCGACAACGGCTAGTGCCCATGAAAAAAGATAGCGGAGAAGAATATTGGAGGGTGCAGCAGTAAGCGAAGAGTCGGCAGTTAGACTTGACCGCTCACCTACTCATTCAGCATCGGCCCCATTCGCTCGCGCAGTTCCCGCAGCCTTCGCTCTTGATCCGTGCCAAAAGATCCTACGCGGTGGCCGTAGGTGTCCATCCAGGTTACTAGTCGGTCCCAGTCGTCGGGTGTTAGTTGGATGTCTTTGTGGTCGGGGTCGGTTAGTTGGATCGGCTGATCGTCGACGCCCACGGTTTCGAACCGGGGTTTCAACCGCGACCAAAGCGGGTTCATTTTGGCGGCGCAGGCGCCGGCTACGGAGTAGCCTTGGCGGTAGCGGGCCCGCAGGTGCGAGGTTAGGCTGGGGTGGCCGTAGTGCATGAGCGCGTCGTAGGATTTGGCGGCTGTGAGGTCGAACTTTGCTGCGGATTCGCCCGGCTTGTGGCAACTTACGCAGCGGCTTTCCAAAACCGGTTGCACCAGGGCCTGGTAGTCCAGCGGCCAGGAGCCCTCGGGGCCGGGTGTGACTTTCGAGGGGCGGCGGCGCATGGCCAGCGGGGCCATGTCGGGCGGGGCCGTGTTGCGGCGCTCGTGGCAGCCGATGCAGGTGTAGGTCTGGCCGGGCTGCACATAGGTGTGGCTGCGCATGGTCTGCACGGCCATGCCTTGTTGGTCCAAGGCCTGCATGAAAAACGGCACGCCCGAGGGCACGCGGAAGTAGGCCGAGCCGTCCTCTTCGACCGGTACGGTGCCGATCACGAACTTGCCGGGCGACTCTTCGTAGGTCGACGTGAGCGAAGGGTTGTTCATGACCGGATGCGTTTTGGGCGGGATACCCACCAGACGTAGCGACTTGACGCTGCCCGGCGGGATCGAGGGCAGGCCCCGGTTGACGTCGAGCATCAACATGCGGCCTTCCTGCTCGCCTTCGTGGTCGACGGTGGTGGCCACTTGCGGCGGACGGGGTCGCGGACGCACCGGCAAGGGGTACATGCAGCCGATCTTGGCGTCGCGGTAGATCATATTCAGATTGCCGAAGCGGTCCAACAGGTATATGCCGGGCGA
>CAZISU010000093.1:0-11069 GCA_964541935.1 uncultured Planctomycetaceae bacterium
TGTCTGGGCGGCGGCCAAGGCGTTTGCGCGGGTGAGTTTTCTTGACTTGACACAGTCGAGAAAGTTTCTCACATGTGTAATGGGGTCGGTCCCCGACATGGTAACCACGCTCAATTCTCCGCGGAGGGAATCGGGTGCCACGCGAATCGCGCCGCTATCGCCCGTTTCGACCCAACCTTCGGTTCCGACGTATTTGACGCTACAGGTGCCCAGCCCTTGCCAGCCGCCGTCACGCATAACGAGTTTGACACCGTTGGCATAGCGGCCATAGATGACGTTCGTCTTGGGGGCGGCCATGGTGGTTCGCCAGTCGGAGTGGTAGAGTCCGAAATTGTAGTTGTCGGCCCAGAATTCGACCGGGGCCGTATCGTCCGTTGCGGCTGCTAATTGGCATAGATCGATGGTGTGCGATCCCCATTCGAGGACGCCGCCGCCGTGGAAGTTGGTGAAGCTGCGCCATCCGCCATCGACGTACTTCTGGTTGAAAGGACGCCACGGGCAAGGACCGAGCCATCGGTTCCAGTCGCAGTCCTCGACGGCGGGCTCAGCTTGAGCGGGCAGCCAGGGGTTGTTTGTGAGCGGCGCGAGGATATTGGCATGAACCTCTTTGAGTTCGCCAAGTTTTCCAGAATGGGCCAGGTGGGCCGCAAGCTGGAAATTCTCGATGCTGCGACGTTGCGTTCCGGCTTGATAGACACTTCCATAGCGGGCGATTCCGTCGGCCAACATGCGGCTCTCTTCGATCGTCATACTGCACGGTTTCTCGCAGTAGATGTCTTTGCCGGCTTTTGCGGCCAAGATCGAGGCCAGCGTATGCCAGCGGTCGCCGGTTGTGATCAACACGGCGTCGATATCATCGCGCCCCAGGATGTCGTACATTTCGCGATAGATAACGCAATCGGTATTGCCGTAATGCTTGTCAACCATGTTCTTGACCCGTTGGCGACGAGAGCGTTGCAGGTCGGCATCGGCCACCATTTGCACATCGCCGTTGAGCAGGAATCGAGAGAGAACGTATGAGCCTCGATTTCCGACTCCGATTCCGCCGAGCGTGATTCGCTCACTGGGTGCGACCGCTCCATCTTTTCCGAGCACGCGTCCCGGGACCAATTGAGGAACTGCCGCGGCCGCACCTGCGGCGGCGGCGAACTTCAGAAAGCGACGTCGAGAGAAAGCTTGTGACATATCTGTTTCTTCTTCGCAAGAGTTAAACGAGTTTAAGAGCCGGGTTAGTTTAAGCCGGGAGTCGGCGGGCAAGCTGCACAAACGGCATAATCTTGAGTTTAGCCAAGGATCTGGGGGGTTGCAACGGTTTGTGTGCCGTTTCTCTACCAGGGATTTCGCGTTGAACCGAGGGAAATGGAGGCGCTTCCCCAGTACTGGCTGACAAGTAGCAATCGCGTGATTTGGCGGGGTGGTAGATGGTTTTTGATTTTTTGGCGGAAGTTGTTGGTTTGGAAGGGGTTAGGTGTGATTTTGGGTAAATATTCGCCCTAAACCCATCCCCTCACTCCAAAAAACAATTCTACACGCCGTAACTCCAAACCTCCAGGCAACTTATGGCCACCCCCTCAAGACCCCGCCCCATCTAACACCAAATAAAAACACAAAAGCTCGTTCCAACTCTTGCCCAAACCTCCACCAGCCACGGTCTACACTCTTGCCGCTTATTGCAATAAATGTGATATTGTGACGGCTTGTTGCCGAGTTTTTACTGTCGGCGGCTGTATTTCCACCGCCGTCCGTCCATCATACCAACAACCCACCGGAATATCCCATGAGCAAGAAACCTATCGAACCGCTTGGTTACAATTTATCGGCCGCCATTATTCGCGAGACCGGTATTTCGCAGGACATGCTCAATTGGCTGGCACCGCGCCTTGAGGCCGCTCGCAACGAGGTGCTCGACGACTTGGGGATTTGGCATTCGGGCGAGGCCGTGCCACGGGTCAAGGATCCGCTGGATGCCGGCTTTATCGATCTGCCCGAGCGGATGTTGGGTGAATATACCGAGAAGGGTGCCGCCAGCGAACTGGGCCAGATTGTTGCCGCGGGCGAGCATTTGGCCAGCCACGTCGACCGCCTTGTGGTGTTGGGTATCGGCGGTTCGTATATGGGCGCCCGCGCCATCTTCGAGGCCTGCTGCCATCCCTACCACAACGAACTCGCGCGGGCCGAGCGGGGCAAACGCCCGCGGATTTACTTCGAAGGTAACAACGTCGACAACGACGCCCTGGCCGGGCTGGTCGAGCTGATCGAGTCGGAGCCCAAGCAGCGTTGGGGCATAATCGTCATCAGCAAGAGCGGCGGCACACTGGAAACGGCCGCTTCGTTCCGCATCTTACTGGATGCCATGCGACGCACCTATGGCGAGGACGTGGCCAAGTTCAACTCGCTGATCGTGCCCGTCACGGGCGAAAAGAGCCGCCTCCGCAGCCTCTGCACGGCCCTGGGCTGCCCCGAGATGTTCCCCATTCCAGACGGCGTGGGCGGGCGGTTTTCCATCCTCACGGCCGTGGGCCTGCTGCCGGCCGCCGCGATGGGCGTGGACGTGGTGCGGCTGCTGGAAGGCGCCGCCGAGATGAACCGCCGCTTCTGCAACTCCGCGCCCGGCAAGAACCCCGTGCTCGACTACGTGGCCGCCGGCCACCTGATGGAAACTCGCCGCGGGGCCAACACCCGCGTGCTCTCGAGTTGGGGCAAGGGCATGGAGGCCATGGGCCTGTGGTACGACCAACTGCTGGCCGAAAGCCTGGGCAAGGACGGCCAGGGCGCATTGCCGCTAACGACGGTCAACACCCGCGACCTGCACTCGCGCGGGCAACAGCACCAGCAAGGCCGCCGCGACAAGCTGATCACCAACATGGTCGTGGGCAGCCACAAGCGTGAAGCCATCGCCATCAAACCCTCGACCATGAACCAGGACCGCCTCAACGAGCTGGCCGGCAAGACCCTGCCCGAGATCCTCAAGGCGGCCGAAGACGGCACAAATCGGGCCTACGCCGACGACCACCGTCCCACCACGGAAATCCGCCTGCCGGCCCTGGACGAAGCCGCATTGGGGCAATTTTTCCAGATGATGATGCTAGCCACCGTGGTCGAAGGCCGCCTGATCGGCATAAACCCCTACGGCCAGCCTGGCGTAGAGGCCTACAAAAAGCACATGAACGACTTTTTGCGTCGATAACAGCCCAATAGCCCAGTAATTTCGCTTTCAAGGTAGAATTATTCGCATAAAGACGCATAAAAGGTAGATATTTTCGCTCTTTTCGCGAACGCGAATTTCGCGAGAATACACACATACTTGATCGAGGCTAACGCCTCAGATCGTGGCCTCCGCAGGTTCCTGCCCCGCCTCGGAGGCCTTTTTTATGCGCTGAGGGAATTTCCGTGAGTCAGTGCCACTCGCCCGAGCAATATGGCAGAGGGGAAAACGGTTTTTGGCCACTTGGGTTTGAGATGTGGGTTGTGGGCTGTTTGGAAGGTTCTGGTTGGGTGGCGTGGCCATAAGTTGCCTTGTGGCTTGGAGTTGGGGAGATTGGTTTTGACAGACGCGGTGGTTCGCGCGTATGTCTCTGGAAAGATAGGAGTATTGCGGCGTCTAGGACTGCTTGTCAGCCCGTCAGGGCAGTGGTAGGATGCCTCCTTCAATTGAAGATATGGACAGTTCAAGCTGGTGCGGTTCGTCAACAATTTCTCAAGGAGTTAATCAATGAATCTCAAAATACACGTTCTGGTTCTCGTATGTCTGGTGTCGCTGGGAATGTGTGCCGTTGCGGTCGCAGATGGATCGTTTGTCTTCTCCAACCAGCCTATCGATGCGGCCAGCCCGCAAAATCTTGCGAGCGAGTTTGAGGCAGGCGATCACATTTATGGTTTGATTCAATTGCCACAGTCCTGGCGCGATTTGGGAAATGCCCAGGGACAGGAAAAGCTGGTGATATTGGTCTACAACACCATCGATTCCAAACGCCTCGGCGCCTACATGGAATTGCGTTCGCCGCAAAATCTGGATGCGAAGCACCTGTTGTTCGATATCGCGCCGGCCCTAGACAAGATGACGGCCTATCGCGACGAGGGCGTGTTCTATGGCGACGCGGGGGGAGGCATCAAGAAGGGTGCTTGCCAGATCACGGAATACCTCGCCAAGCAACGCCCCGGCAAGCATGTGCTCAAGTTCCGCGTCTTGGTCAAAGGGCGGAATGTGGCCGTCGGTGAATTCACTATCGCAGGCCAAGACTACAGTATGTACAAGACGCTTCACAATGGAATCAAGGAGGAGTTGAGCGCCGGTCGTTCCTTCCCGCCGGCCAAGATGACCAACAAGGCCATGGCCAAGAAGATGGTTAAGCTGCTAAAGAACGCGGGTTGGAGCAATGTGCTCAAGCTGCATATCGTGGACAAGGATTGGTGGAACGACCTTGTCGCGGGCGGAAACTCGCCGGTCAAGTCTCGTCACATGGCGGCCGCCGCCGCTTACAAGGACGCCGACAACAAGTACTACTACAAGACCTGCACCTTCCACGAACACAAGCTCATCACCGGCGGCTTCGGCCCGCTCGAACTGACGCATCAGAGTCAGCCGATCTCGATTTCGGCGAAGAGCCTGGGCGTAACGAAAACCTCCGCCGCAGGGCCCGACATGAGTGCCGTCGCGAAGGACGCTCAGCCCGATTTTAGTAAGCCCGAGTCGGTCCTGGCCGACCTCGAACGCATGCGTAAGTTGGCCATGAAGAAAAAGGGTTACCTTTTGTCCGGCCAATGCACCAGGGCCTCCAATCAGGTAAAGAACATCGTGAAAAAGAGCCCACAAGGTTTCGAGCCCGAAGTTAAACTCATCTGGCTTGGCATCTATGAAAAGTTTAAGAAGCTTCCATGAAACGGTGATTCACAGACGTGTAACCGGACGATGACGTCCCCGAGGAAAATGGCTGAGTGGGCCCAGCACTGGCTGCTTGCCAGCCAGTGTTCCTATCAACCTTCGCTGAACTTTCCCCTTCCAAGCTTCACGGCCCTTTGACCCCCCGCATTCGTGCAGGGTGCCATGATCCACGCTTGCGTGGTCATGGCACCCAAATCTCAACAACCCTGGACTCTGCAGATTTACGGCCGCGTGGACATGGTGCCCGAGGCGTTTACTTTGTAACCCCATTTTTTAACGTATTCCGCGCCTGGCAGGAACTCGTCGTTGGTGCGGCGGAGTTCGGCTTGTAATTGGGCGTCGAGTCGCTTTTGCAGATCGGTGTGTTGCGGTTTGTTGCAGAGGTTGTTTTGCTGATAGGGGTCGGTGCGGTTGTCGTTCAGTAGCCAGGGGCCGTCGAGTGTACGCACGAATGTATAGCGTGTGGTGCGGATGCCTCGATATTCTCGGCCGCCGTTGGCTCGCTTCCATTCGCCGAATGGACTGACGCAGGTAATCAGGGCTGCCCCATCGCCGTCGGGCTTCCGCCCCAGGATCAGCTTCGAGCGGTCGCTGCCTTCGACCGTGGCAGGTACGTCGATCCCGCATAGGCCCAGCAGGGTGGGCATAATGTCGGGCGTGTTGATGGGCGCGACGATGGTTTTGGCATTTGAGCCCAGCCCGGCCGGCCAATGCACGATAAACGGTACCATGATCGATTCGTCCCAGGGACGTTGCTTGCGGGATTCGCCATGCGAGCCCAGCATGTCGCCGTGGTCGGAGGTGAAAACCAAGATGGTGTTTTCGAGTAAGTCGAGCCGCTTGAGCGTGCCTTTGATCTGGCCCACACAGTGGTCCAAGGCGGCGATATGCGCGTAGTAGCCGGCCAGGTCGCGACGGGCCGACTTTTTGTCCGCAGCGGGCACGTTCGGTCGCAAGACGATATCCTCGGGCCGAAACATCCGCTTGAATCGTTCGGGCGCCGTTTGGTATGGGTTGTGAGGTGGTCCTAGCGACAGCACCAACGCGAACGGTTTATCTTTGTGGCGTTCGATAAAACGTTGTGTCTCTTCGGTTTGGCGAAAGGCGTCGTAGCCTTGCCAGAATTTCTTTTCGTTTTCGTCGCCGTAGTAGTGCGAACGGTTGTAGTTATGCGAGCATTCGGCCGCCCGCCAGAAGCGGAACCCTTGGCGGCGCTGGGGCGGAATGAAACTCTGCCGGCCGTGCCCGTCGAGGTGCCACTTGCCGATATAGCCCGTCTGGTAGCCGCCCTTGTTAAATGCTTGTGCTAGCGAGACGGCCTCGTTGTTGAGGGACGCATCGTTGAGAAAGATCCCGTGCGTTAGCGGGTAGCGTCCGGTAATCAGGCTGCCGCGATAAGGGCAACACACCGGGCAACCGGAAACCGCGTTGGCGAAGCTGACGCCTTGCTGGGCCAGACGGTCGAGGTTTGGCGTTTTCGCGTTTACGTCGCCAGCGTAGCCGGTGGCCTGGGCACGCCATTGGTCGGCCAGGATGAAAACAACATTGGGCCGCTTGCTTTCGGCCGCCGCGGCGGGGTGGAAAGCGGCAAAGGCCGCAATAATCAACACGATCGTGATAGCAAGGGTGGCCGAACGGCTATGGCAGTACATCGAGAACCTTTCTGATCGACGAAGATTGCTAGAACGTCTTAATCTTCAGATTGCGGAAATAAATAGGCGAGTCGCCGTGTTTGCCTTGCAAGCCGATGTGGCCTTTGGTGGGTAGCTTGGCAAAGGGCGTGCTTAGCCAGGGCGGGATCTCCGTGCCGTCGGGGTTCTTTCTGGCCGAGGTCCACTTGTTCATGTCCATCTCGGTTACCTGTTGGCCGTTGAGCATAACATAGATCATCTTGCCGCGACAAGTAATCGTCATGCGGTTCCACTCGCCCGGCTTCTTGACCAGGCTCTTCGAGGCCGGCAGATGGCCGAAGATGGCCGCACAGTGCCACGTTGGGGGCGTCTTTTGGATGTGCTTGGAAAAGTCGTCGGCAATCTGCACTTCGACCGAGTTGGGGATCCAGTTCTTCATGTCGCTGCAGTAAATAATTACGCCGCTGTTTGTGCCCTCGGCCGTTTTGAATTCGATGTCGATAACGCAATTCTCGTATTGCTTCTTCGTCCAAATGCACTGGTCCTTGGTGGCCGCCAGTACGCCGTCTTTGAATGTCCAAACACCCTTGGGAAAGATCGCGTCGTCGAGGGTCGGGGTGAACAGATCCTGCCACTTGCTCGAATCCGGGTGGGTCTTGGGCGGTACGCTATCATCCGCGTTAGCGAATGCCGAGGTCATAATCGCCAGACAAACGGCCAATAGGAGTGTGAGTTTTTTCATAAGTCTTCTCCGCTTTCTTGTGTGTGGTGCGAAAAACAGTGGGGGTTTTTAAGAATAGCACGAAATTGGCCGCTTGCCCAGTTGCCCAGCCGCTTACTGGCCAGCGTGCCGACGGTAGCGATAATAGGCCGCGCAGGCCCCTTCGGCCGATACCATGGGGGCTCCCAGCGGGTTCTCGGGCGCGCATGTTTTGCCAAAAGCCGGGCACTCGTGCGGCTTTTTGTGGCCTTGCAGCACCTCGCCGGCAATGCATTCGGCCGGTTCGCTGGCCGTGATCCCCGCGACGTCGAAGCGCGTGGCGGCGTCGAACTTTTTATATTGCTCGCGCAATGCCCAGCCGCTTTGCGGGATTTCGCCGATGCCACGCCACTTGCGGTCCACCGCTTCGAAGACCTCGGCCAGCAGCTTGCGAGCCGGCGGGTTGCCCTCGGCCCGTACACAACGCGCGTAGGCGTTTTCCACCTCGTGCCGGCCCTCTTCGAGTTGCGCCACGCACATGGCGATCCCGTGCAGGATGTCCAGCGGTTCGAAACCGGTCACGACGATGGGCACGCCATGCTCTTCGGCAAGCGGCCGATAGTCATCGATGCCCATTATGGCGCAAACGTGCCCGGCCGCCAACAAACCATTCACACGATTGTTGGGTGAACCGAGCACCGCGCTGATGGCCGGCGGCACCAGTACGTGCGAGACTAGCGCCGAGAAATTTCCCAGGCCCAGCCGCTGAGCTTGCGCCACGGCCATGGCGTTGGCCGGCGCGGTCGTCTCGAATCCGATGGCGAAGAAAACCACCTCGCGCGTGGGAATCTCGCGCGCCAAATTCACCGCGTCCATGGGCGAATACACGATACGCACGTCGCCGCCCTCGGATTTTACGCGCAACAGATCCTTCTTGGAGCCGGGCACGCGCAACATGTCGCCGAACGAGCAAAAAATCACGTCCTCGCGCGGAGCGATTGCCACCGCCTGATCGATAATCTCAATCGGCGTAACGCACACCGGGCAGCCCGGCCCATGGATCAGGGTGATCTCGTCCGGCAGCAGCTCGTCGAGCCCGAAACGGATTATCGAGTTCGTCTGCCCGCCACAAATTTCCATGATGTTCCACGGCCGCGTGACTTTTGCGGCAATGACCTCGATCAACCGGCGGGCTTGTTCGGCGTCGCGATACTCTTCCACATATTTCATCACGGATGGCCTTCCTGTTCGGGACCTTCCGGTCCCAATTTTTCGAGCCGTTCCCGCTCCTCTTCTTCGCCGGCCTTCGCGATCTCGTTCAGGTAGCCGACAATCTCGTCGGCCTCACCCTGGTCGATCACGCTGATGGCGAAGCCCACATGCACCAGCACGTACTGGCCCACCTGAGCGTCGGGCGTGTAGGCCAGGCAGATATCCTTGGCAATGCCGCCGAAATCAACCTTGCCCATGGGCATTTCGTCTTTTCTGTAGGTTTCCAGTACTTCACCGGGGATGCCTAAACACACGTTATTATCCTCGTTGTTAAATCGGTTGTTGTCGATAAAATACTAACCCGAAGCGCGAGCGAGGGGTGCGCGACGTTTCACCCTTGCTTTTCCGCCCTTCGCTTGCGCTTCGGGTTAGTGTGTCCCGCGGCCACAAATGCCTGCCCCAACGAAATCCCTCCGTCGCCGGGCGAGACCTCTTTATTGGTGTAAACGTTGAAGCCTGCCCGCGAAAGTCGCTCGCGGACTAGGCGGCTGAGGAGCACGTTCCCGAAGCAGCCGCCGCTGAGCACGATCTGGCTGCATCCGGCGTGCTGGGCGATCTTTACGGCCAACTCGGCCAGACCGTTGTGCAAGCGTGAACTTATTATACCCGCTGGCAGCCCGGCTGTCAGGTCGTCAATCACGCGGCGTACGGCTGGCCCCCAATCGGCCACGGCCGGCTGGGAGTTGGAAAGCGCGAATTCGTAGGCCTCCGCGTGCTCCTTATCGGCAGCAAACTGCAAGGCCATGGCAGCCTGGCCCTCGAAGCTGATCTCCGAGACCGGCTCGCCGACACGTAAACTGGGAAGACCACAAAGCGCTGCTACCGCGTCGAATAGTCGACCCATGCTGCTGGTTCGTGGGCAATGCGAGCCGCGCTGGAGTATCGCCAAAAGCGGCTTCGCTTGCCCGGGCTTAAACCAGCGTGAAGCGAATCGTGCGGCGAGTGCCGGATCGAGTTCGAACAGTATCCCCAACGCCGACCGCCGCGGCTGCCGAACCGCCCGATCGCCGCCTGGCAAACCGAACGTTCGCAGGTGAGCGATTCTTGTAAACTCTGGATTTATATGTAGTGCATCCTGAGTGCCACACTCTGCACCGCCAGAAGAAACCAAAAGAGCTTCGCCGCCCCAGATGGTTTTGTCGGGGCCGAAACCGGTTCCGTCCCAGGCCAGTCCCAGCACTGGTCCGACAAGTCCGTGTTCGGCCACGCAAGACGCAACGTGCGCGTGGTGATGTTGCACGCGAACCAGCGGCACGCCCCACTTTTCGGCCAGCGTCTCGGCAAAGCGGGTCGAAGCATAATCGGGGTGCAGATCACAGGCCACCACGTCTGGCACGACCTGGAAAAATTTTAGCAGATCGTCGACCGCACGCCGATGTACCTCGACGCTCTGCACGTTGTCGAGGTCGCCCACGTGCGCGCCAACTACGACCTGATCGGCGAGTTTCAAAGCCACTGTGTTTTTCAGATGCCCACCCACCGCCAAAACGGTTTTGACGGGCCGCCGGGTATCCTCTTCTTCAGACAAACGGATTTTAATCGGCCGTGGAGCATAGCCCCGAGCCCGCCGCAGTATCTGGGTGGAGTGTCCGTCGCTTTGCACCACCGAATCGTCGACCGGTCGCACGATGGTCCGATTGTGAACCAAAAGGGCGTCGGCGATTGTGCCCAACCGCGTCATGGCTTCGGCGGTAGTAGTCGCCATGGGCTCTTCGGAAAAATTACCGCTGGTGCAAACGATAGGCCGGCCGACGGCCTCGACGAGCAAATGGTGCAGCGGCGTGCAAGGCAGCATGACGCCTAAATACGGGTTGCCCGGCGCCACGTCCGCGGCGATGTGTGCATCGCAATCGCGTCGTTGCAACAGCACGATGGGCGCGGCGGCCGATTCCAACAGCCGTTGTTCTTCGTCGCTAACTATGCAGAACCCTCGGGCGGCATCGGTCGACGCGACCATCAACGCCAGCGGTTTGTGGGGCCGGTGCTTTCGAGCACGGAGGCGCCCGACGGCCGCCTGACTGGTGGCGTCGACAATAAGCTGGAACCCGCCCAGGCCTTTGATTGCCACGATCCGCCCGCCGAGAACCATTTCCGCGGTCGCTTTTAACGCCCCATCTTTTTCGGCGATAAGTTGTCCGCCCGGCTCGAGTAAACGCAGTTTCGGCCCACAAGCCGGGCAGGCCACCGGTTGTGCGTGAAAACGTCGGTCGGCCGGGTTCTCGTATTCCCCGCGACAATGGGGACATATCTCGAAAGCATCCATCGAAGTTCGCGCCCTGTCGTAGGGCAACCCACGAATGATTGACCAGCGCGGCCCGCAGTGCGTGCAATTGGTAAACGCATAGCCGTGCCGCCGTTGGTGTGGATCGCGGATTTCGGCCAGGCACTCGCCGCAGGTGGCCAGATCGGCCGGAATCGTCGGTCGCGGCGCGGCCAGATCGACACTGGCTAGGATCTCGAACGACGCGTCGGATTGCACGCGGCATTCTTGCTCGAGAACCTCGATCGAATCGATCCTGGCTTGGGCAGGGGCCTCGCTTTTCAATAAACGCAAAAAATCGTCCACGGCCGTGTGTGGGCCTTG
>CAZISU010000094.1:0-11055 GCA_964541935.1 uncultured Planctomycetaceae bacterium
GCCGAGGGCTGCGACATGCCCGTGATTGTGATTACCGGTTACGGAGACGTTCCAACCGCGGTTGGCGCTTTTCGCGGCGGGGCGGTAACTTTTCTGGAAAAACCTTGCGACGTCTCGGAGCTATGGCAGCATATCAGCAAGGCCTTGGAGGAGTTTAGGAGTCGTAGGGCCGAGGAATCGCAACGTCGAGATATTGTCGGACGATATGAAGAGATGAACGAGAGCGAGCAACGCGTTATGGAGGCGATGGTCGACGGCAAGCCCAACAAAGTGATTGCCTCAGAGTTATGCTTGGGGCTGCGGACCGTCGAATTGCGTCGCGCAAATATCTTGAATAAAATGGGCGCGAAATCTCTGGCCGAGCTGGTGCGTCTGTGTGTAATCGGTGGTGTGTTCGTAGAAAGGGACAGCCAGTCGATTGAATGTTAGCGGGCAGTCGGGGAGCTGGAAACAACGGCCGACAAAGCCGCGGTGGGGCAGGCTGCGATGCATCTCTGGGCAAGATCGTTACCTGTTTTTGTGTCGCATTGGCCAAAAACTTGAGCGAGGTCACGGTTAAAGGGCACGCCGACCTGCACGTCGAAACCGCGTCCAATAAAGGTAAGTCCCAGCGAGTCGGCGGCCGTGCCCACGATGGCAATGCAACGGCCACAGCGAATGCATTTGCCCGGCTCGTAGACGATACGGTCCTGGTGACGCAGCAGTTGTAGCGGACGGCGTTGCTCGCCCCCGGCGTGGTATTGGGTGGGGTTTGCCCGATATTTCTCGGATTGCTTGCGCAGTTCACAGTTGTCGGCACCGCGACAGTCGCAGTGCAGACAAGCGGCCGCATCACGGGCCGCCTCTTGGATCGCTTTTTGGGATTCGTCGAGGATGTTTGCATCCTTCTCACAAGTGCCTTCGATTGCGGCGGCAAGCTGTGTGAGTTCGTCGTGGCTCATGCGGCCGATTTTGGTCGTAAACGGTCGGGCGTTTAATTCGGCCTGGGGGTTGTCGAGATAGCGATCTATCGAACGGGCCGCTTGCTTGCCGTCGGCCGTGCTTCGCACCACGAGCTTGGTGGGGCGAACGGCGCCGCCGGCGGCGAAAACTCCGCATCGCGAGGTGCGGTAGGTCGCTTTGTCGATGTTCAACCCACGGGCAGTCGTTTCCAGTTTCCAGCTATCGGCCTGTCCGCCGGCGCTTGTTCCGCAGGCAATTAAGACCGCGTCGAATTCCTCCGCGAGTTGTTCCAGGCTGGGCGAGCCTTTTGCGCCGACGGGCGTGTCCGTTATGAATTTTACACCTAGCCGAGCGATGAGTTCAATTTCGGCGTCGAGTGTCTCGGGCGCAAGAGTCTGTGTGTTAAAGTCGGTTCGAAGCCGCCCACCGACGTGCGGTTCGCGTTCGAAAACCGTTGCCTCATGGCCGTCCACCGTGAGGTGGAAAGCGGCCGAGATGCCGGTCGGTCCGCCGCCCACGACGGCCACGCGTTTGCCCGACGCCGCGCGACGTTCGGGCAGGCGAGGTGAGTCGGCTGCCAGATTCAAGTCGGCCACATAACCCTTAAGCGCACAGATCGGGATGGGACAATCGAGCGACCCGCGGCGACAGCCCTTTTCGCACGGCGCGGGGCAAACTCGCGCCAAAACGGCCGGTAAAGCAATGTCTTCCATAACGGTGGCAATCGCGGCCGTAGCGTCCCCGGCCACGATTTCACGCAGCATGTGTGGGATGTTCATCTGCGCCGGGCATAGCAACTGGCAAGGTGCCATGCAGTCGCCCACGTGGTCGCTCAGAAGCAGTTCCAAGGCCGTTCGTCGCGCCTGGCGAACCTCGTCGCTTTCGCTTTGCACCGACATGCCCTCCACGGCCACCGTAGCGCAGGCCGGCACGAGGTTCTTTCGATCGTCGACTTTCACGACGCAAACCAGGCAAGAAGTCGTCGCACGGTAGCCGTCGAGAAAACACAGAGTGGGTATCTCGATGCCAAGCTTGCGTGCCGCATCTAGAATAGTGGCCCCCTCGGGAACCTGGACCTCGCGTTGATCTATTGTTATGCGTGGCATATTTTTATATCTGTTGGGGTGGGAAAATCACAAGAGTCTCCACGGCCGCAAGCGGCTCGGCTAACGAGACTACTGTCCTCTGGCCCTCTATTCTCTGAAAACGGAAAACTATCGTGGACTAACAATATCAACTGCTCCGTTTGGACATGCATCGCGGCATATGTTACACCTTGTACATTTATCGTCGTCTATCGTGTGGCGGGCATAGGGTGTCATGGCGATTGCTCCCACGGGGCACTGCTGGGCGCAAATTGTGCAGCCGATGCAGCGGTCGTTAATTCTGTAGGCGATGAGATCCTTGCAACGTCCGGCCGGGCAGCGTCCGTCGATATGGGCCTCGTATTCGTCGCGGAAGTATTCGAGCGTGGAGAGGACTGGGTTGGGAGCCGTTTTGCCCAATCCGCAAACGCTGCCGGTGGTGACCGAGCGGGCCAGGGTTTCCAGTTTTTCCAGATCGCCTTTGCGTCCTTCTCCGCTGCAAATGCGATTGAGGATGTCGAGCATGCGTCGTGTGCCGATGCGACAGAACGTGCATTTTCCGCACGACTGGTCTTGGGTGAACTCTAGAAAGTATCTCGCGATGTCGACCATGCAGTCGGAATCGTCGAGAACGACAAGCCCGCCCGAGCCCATGATGGCACCGACGGCGGCCAGCGATTCGTAGTCGACAGTGGTGTCGGCCATAGACGCTGGCACGCATCCGCCCGACGGTCCACCGACCTGCACGGCCTTAAACTTTTTTGTGTCTTGTTTGTTATTGGGAGAATCTGCGCTGCCGATACCACCGCCGATGTCTTCTACGATTTCGCGGATGGTAATGCCCATGGGGACCTCGATCAAGCCGCCGCGACGGATCTTTCCGGCCAGGGCGAAGACCTTCGTGCCGCGGCTTTTCTCCGTGCCCAGGGCCGCGAACTGTTTGGCCCCGTGCCGAAATAGCCAGGGCAGCATGGCGAGCGTCTCGACGTTGTTTACGAGCGTCGGCTTTCCCCAGAGACCACTTTGGGCAGGGTAGGGCGGTCGCAGCCGCGGCATCCCCCGTCGACCTTCCAGCGATGCCAAAAGGGCCGTCTCCTCTCCGCAAACAAACGCTCCGGCGCCTTCCTTGACCGACAGCTTTATGCGGGAATCCACGCCGCCAGTTTTGTCGCCGCTAGGATTGTGGCTGCTAGTGTTATCGCCGATCAGGCCCTCCTGGCGGCATCGCTCTAACGCTTCTTTTATACGTCGCACGGCCAAGGGATATTCGGTGCGAATGTAGAAGATGCCTTCGTCCGCTCCCACGGCGCGGGCGGCGATCATCATGCCCTCGATTATGCGATAGGGGAACGATTCGAGCAACATGCGGTCCATGAACGCGCCCGGATCGCCTTCGTCGCCGTTGCAAACGACATACTTTTTCGCAGCGGTCTCTTCGGCCACTCTTAACCATTTCAGCCCAGTGGGAAATCCACCACCGCCGCGGCCTCGCAGCCCTGAGTCCAGCACCTCTTCGGTGATCTGCTGGGGCGTAAGGTTGTTTACACAGTGTTGCAATGCCACGAACCCGTCGTGGCGGGTGTATTCTTCATAATCCGTGGGATTGATTTGGCCGCAGTATTCGGTGGCGATGTGGCGTTGCCGCCCGAGAAACGCGCAGATCGGTCCGTCGCGGGTGTCGGCGGCGTGGCGTTCGACGTGGCCGCCCGTCTCGTCGCTCAGCAGGTGGTCGAGGATCTTTGCCACGCCATGCCCCACGCGGCGTACGATCCCTTTGGGCTTGAAGTGTTTCAGAACCAAGGCTTCTGCCGCGTCGGGGCCGACCTTGGTGTAAAGCTGCGGTTCGCCGTCGCGGGGCAGCAATTCGAGCAAGGGCGTTTGGTGACACATGCCCACACACCCGACCGGTTTAATTTCGGCCGCCGCGCCGCTTTCGGCCAGAACCCGTTCGATGGCATTATGCACCTGTCCGCTGCCTTGTGCGATGCAACACGAACCCAGTCCGATACGGATCTCGCCGCGCGGCCGTCCGTCGTCTCCGGCGTTTGCTTTCTCGCCTTTGGGTTTCGCGTCTTGCTGGGCCAGGAAATCTTCCAGCACACCCGGGATCATGCCGGGCGTGAGATGCCCGTAGGTCAACTGGTCGATTTGCACGACAGGTGCCAGCGTACAGCAACCCAGGCAGGCGACCTTTTCGATCGTGAACAGGCCTGCGGCGTCGGTGTCGTCGCCCGCGGGTATCTGCAAATGTCGCTCGAATGCGTCCTGCACGAGCCCCGCGCCTTTGACGTGGCAGGCCGTGCCGTGGCAGACGCTGATAATGTGTTGCCCCACGGGCTTGTGGCGGAATTGTGTATAGAAAGTCGAAACGCCCGTGATCTCGGCCGGGGTGATCTGGCTCAATTCGCAAACCCGTTCCAGCGCCTCTTGCGGCAGGTAGCGATAGTGCTCTTGTAAAGCCTGCAAGATGGGAATCACCGCCTGTGGCTTGGTGCCCAGCTTTTGCAGCGTCTCGTCGACGAATTTCAGATCGAGTTGTTCGTTAGCTGTTGCGTCCATCGTTTATTCTTTGTTGCCGATACAAAAAAGATTCTTCTGCCCGCGGATATAAAAGCGGCCGTCTTGCAGGGCGGGGCTGGTCACACAGGGCTCGGCGAGCGATGACGCGGATATGCGTTTGCATTTCTCACGCGTCGGCTCGATGACCCAGCACTTGCCGTCTTCGGTTTTGCTGAAAATGAAAACATTCTTGCCCACGAAGCTGGGCGACGAGGTCACCTCTTCTTCAAGATCCTCTTCCCAAAGCATGTCGCCCGTCTTCACGTCATAGCAGGTGATTATCCCGTAGGTGGTCATCAGGATCAAAAACTCGTCGTTGGCCAGCGGGCTGACCGTGTCGGGCAGGCCGTCTTCGGCGGTCCAGGCAACGTGCGTCTCGGTTACATCGCCGCTGCCGTCGGGCTTGATGGCTGTCCAATCGCAATACTCGTTGCCCACCTGCACCATGCCGGCCGCGAACACGGGCGAGATACCCTGGTCGCCGCTGAGACATTTCACGCGCCAAAGCTCGACCCCGTCAGTGGGCGAATAGGCCACGACCCAGGGGTCGGCCGTGGTGATGAACTGATCGCGGCCGGAGCGGTTGATAAGAATCGGCGTGGCCCACGAGTTGGGCACCTTGCGGGGCTTTTCCCAAACCGTTTTGCCGGTTGTCGAATCCAGGGCCATGGCCTTCGACTTGCCGTCGCCGGCCGATGCCTGATCGAATTGTAACAACACCAGATTCTTGTAGATAATCGGCGAGGTGGCGTGTCCGTAGGTGTTTTCCGGGATGCCCAGGCTGCGAGCCCAAAGCTCATTACCATTCAAGTCCAGGCAAACCACGTCGCCGTTTGCGAACCACGCGACCAGCCGCCGGCCGTCGGTGGCTATGCTGGGTGCGGCGAATCCAGTATCTTCGATAACCTTCGGCGGCTTGGCATTGCTGGCTGGCGTGCCCTTGGCATGATAGGTCCAGACGGTTTTGCCGGTCTTGGTGTCGAAGCAATAAATCTCGCGGCGTTTGTCGGTGGCCCCCGTCAGGAAAATACGCTCGCCCCAAACCACCGGCGAGTTGTTGCCCGGCAGCGGGACGGGAGTTTTCCAAACGATCGCCTTACCCGAGGCCGCGTCCCAGGTGGTGGGCAGATTATCGTATGCCGAAATGGCCAGCCCGCCGGGTCCGCGGAAACGGGGCCAGTTCTTTTTGAGTTCTTCCGGGGTGGGATAAGTGGAAAGATCGATTGCCAAATCATTGGCATTGGGTGTTGGAGCCGCAGCTGGTTTTGTTGTGGTATCGCTCTTAGCAGTTATTAAATCTTTATCATCGATTGATGCAGGGGTGTCACTGGCTACTTGCCAGCCAGTGTTTCTCGGCGTTACACTCTCGGGCTTCACGGCAGGCAGCATGGCGGCGATTGCAAGCGTCGAGACAGCAAGCAAGCCCCCAAGCCCGGCGATCAACCATCGCGCCAGGCGTTGCTCTTGCGGCTCGGGGTCGTGAGCCGTGGCCGACGTCTCGGGCATGGGCAGCCACGGCCGCCGCCGGGCGGCCGTTCGCAGAGAAATCAAGAAAACGACAAAACCCACAAGCAGCAACATACCCCCGGCGTGTGCGAAGCGTCGCTGATAGAAATACTCGCGACGTAGTTGTAAGTCTAACGCCTGAATATCCGCTTTCAAGGTGTCTTGCCGCTTCCGCTCCGCCGCGATTTCTTCTTCGCTGGGCAGGGCATTACTCGCGCCGCCATCACTGTCCGCGGCCGGTTTTTTGAATAACTGTTCCTTCAAGGATGCATATTGCTCGGATTCCAACGGGTCGTTCGCGTTTCGCTCCAGGTAGCCGACTGTGAGGAAAACGCAGACGGCTAGGCAGAACACGGCGGCAATTATAGCTGACGCAACGGCGGATCGATAACCGGGCCGTGGCCGATCGGAAGGCCGAGTCGTGGGGGCATTTGCTTGGCATTCGTTCGGTGTCATGACGCGCCTCCCGTCTCGGCTGTCGACTCGAACGCAACAACACTCTGCGGATCGTTCGGGCAATACCGAAAACACCGCCCGCAGGCGAAGCAGGCCGCTGGGTCGGCCGTATAATCGGTGCGACGTCGGCGGATGGAGAGATGCAAGAGCTTGACGCCGATGACCAGTCCCACCCAGGCTCCGAAGAGTGCGGTGGCGATGTGAATATTGCCGCGTCGTTGCTGGGCCTCGGCATGCAGTTCGGATTCGGGGCGGCCCGTGTTGCGGAAAGCGTCGCTGGCGTCGTCGCTGCCTTCTACCAGGCCCAGGTTTTCGGCGGCCAAACGTTCCGAGAGCCGCACGGTGGGGTGCAGCTTGGCGGCCGCTTCGGACAGTTGCATGCCCAGGAATGTGCCGCCACACACCAGCAGCGGTAGCAGCACGATCAGCATGGCCAGGCGACGTCGATTGGCTGGACGATCTGCGGGCGATTGGTCTACGGTTGGAGGTCTGATGGCTCCGTATGGACAGGCATCTTCGCAAAGGCGGCATTGGATGCAATCGTCGGGCGTAACGCTAACTTGTCGTTTGGCCACGCGTCCCAGTAGCGATAAGATGGCCCCGTAAGGGCAAAGGTAGCGGCAGTATGGACGGCCTACAATAAAGCTCAACAGCAACAGCGAGCCGCCGAAGACCAGCATGTCGACGCCCGCGCTCATGCGGAAGAAGCCCACGAACGGATCGTAGCGGCAAATTATAAACGCCGTGCCGGTGGCGGCCAACGCCACGCCCAGACCCAGGTAGATGTAGCGAAACAGCCCCAGCGTCTGGTCGAGCCAGACGGGTACCTTCACCGGTCGGATGGCGACCAGTTCTTGCACGGCGCCAAAGGGGCAAACGGCCGCGCAGAAAGTCCGTCCCACGAAAAGTGTAAACACCAGCGGTAAAACGAAAAACACCACGGCTATAAGCGGAACCGCGTAGTCGGCGTCGAACAGAGCCAGCGAGACGTTTTGGATGGCCCCAATCGTGCAGATGCAGCCGTCTCGCATGAACCCGAAATATACGAGTGCGACGATTGTGAGCACAAATAGGCCGCGACGGGAGCGGCGCAAGTGAGCAAAATAAGTGGCCAGGCTGAGCATCACCGTGAGCATGGCGATATCGAAAATCACGCCCGCCGTGTGTGCATAATACCAGCCGGTCGTTCGTTCGGGCGTATGTCCTGCCGGGAGTTGGTGGTCGGTAAAGTCGGGCGGCGGGAAACGCTCGACACCCAGCGCCGAGGCAGCCCCAAACGCAAAAACCACGACCGCTAAAACAACGACAGCCAGCAATATCATCGATGGTTTGAAAAAGACGTGCCGCATTATTGGCTCTCGTTTTCGGATTTACGGATATACGGCTGGGAGGCCGGTACGCGGCTAAATGCTTCTGACGGGCAGGCTACGGCGATGGCGCATTCGTTGCAGTTGACGCAGTGGTGCGGGTCGACCTGGAGGTAAAGCGAGCCGTTGCCGAAGGTGCCGCAGCCCTTCACGCATTTGCCGCAACCGATGCAGAGGTGATCGTCGATGTCGTATTCGTAGTAGGGCTCTTCGATGAATTTACGCACGATCGCGCCGGTGGGGCAAAGCTGATTCTCGGCCGCCGTGGTCAGTTCGCCGCTTTCCGGCTCGAAATAACCGGTACACAACTCGCAGTAGCCGCACATCACGAAATCGTGTACGCATATTACGGCCGATTTGTCGAGAACGCAGTGCGTGGCACAGTTCTCGCAAGCCACGCACTTGTTGGGGTCGAGTTGCCAGACGGTCTCGGCCGCGTCGCTCTTGCGACCCACCAAGAAACCAGCCAAGCCTGTCAGGCCCACCACGCCGGCTACGCGCAGGCCATCGCCCACAAACGTGCGGCGGTTAACGGCCAGCTGCGTGCGTTTCGTGTTGTTATCAGATCCCGACATCGTCTTGCTTCTTTTCGTTTTGCTTTTTTGTTTCCAGGGCTTGCGTATGCCGGCACTTAGGCAGAGCCGAACAATCGCGGCAGTCGGACGCATGGCCGTGCGAACAGCATTCGGGGTTCCGCGCAAGCAACCCGATCGCAAGAACACCTAGTGTGCCAAAAGCAGCCCAGCGTGCAGATGACATCAGCCACTCCCGCCGGTCGTATGCTCGGTTGTCGTTTTGTTCAGGTCGAGTATTCATTGTTTATCACTTTTTTACGAGAAATTCGAACAACGGGTAGCCCCGATAGCTCGTCTATCGGGGTGCCGAAGGCACAAGAGGCGGGTATTTTACACTCCGCTTCCTCTTGCGGCTGCGCCGCCCCGATAGACGAGCTATCGGGGCTACCCTCTATCCTCTATCCTCAACTTTCCTCACAAAAATTCGCACGGCTTTTGCTTTTGGATCTAGCACTAACACCTGGCTGTTGCTATCTACGGCCAGATCTACGGCCGTCAGTTTATGTTCGTCGCGGGTATCCTCTGCATTTTTAGCGGTGGGGTCTAGCGTTTTAGGACCGGCCACCACGCACTGGAAATGTCCCTCGGGCGAGTAGACCTTAACCCGCGGGAGGCCCTTTTCGCCGGTAACAAAACGCCCGTCCGGGAAAATCGCCATTGCCGCCGGGTTGCAGCATCCGCAAAAACCTTTTATGTCGAAACCCGTTGTGCCCCAGGAAAGTGGTTGTTCCAAAAGGCCTTCGGGTGTGTAGGCTTCGATTTTATGCAGTCCGGGGTTGACGACGCGCAGCAATCCGTCGCCGCCCATGGCCACGTCGAAGTAGGGGCTGGGGATAACGAAGCCCAGACGGCTGGCTTTGGGATCGGCGGACGTTTGATCTAAGGAACTCAGGCGGTTGATTTCGCCCAGCAGCTTGCCGTCGCTGTCGTAGCGTAGCACGAGACGGTTGCCGGCGTCTGCCACATAGATGTCGTTACCGCCGTTTTCGTTTTCCGCGGGGTTCACCGTAATCGAAGTGAAGAGAGCACTACCGCCACGCTCCGGCCAAGTGACTATCAGACCGCCGTTATTGTCGAGCACGGCCACTCGCGATTTGGCGGCCACGTATATCCGCTTTGTCGTGACGGCCAGGGCACGCGGTTCGAAGTCCAGTGCATAGCTCGCCACCTGAATGCCGTCGGGTTGAAACACCACGATCTTCTGATCGCCGCCGACGTAAATTTTCTGGTTGGAGATATTTTGGTCGGGTTGCTTTGTGGAATTGTCATTCTCATGCGGCGGTCCAACGGCAATTGCCCTGGGCGTGTCCATCTTGAGGGGAATGGAAAGCTTTTCTTCGTACTTGATCAACGCCGGGTCGATTTCTCGCAAGGCTTGAATGTCATACGAGAAACGTTTGGGAAGCTGTTCGCCGGCCTGTTCCGCGGGCCCGCTCCGTAGCAGAGCCACGACGCCAACCGCCACCAGCGCGGCGATACAAAGCCCCACGGCAAGAGCGGCCCAGATCTTTTTGGGTTGCGACGCCATGCTATTTGTCTCCCGGTTTTTTGTCTTGCGAACGAGTCGCGGCCACGTCCAGGCAAATCATCTGCGTCAGATCGCGAACGATTAGCCGGCCGTCGACCATCGCCATCGGTCCCCAGGCGTCGTGTCCGTGCAGAACTTGCGCGCGGGCAAGTTGCTTGTAACCATCCGGCGTGGCTTCGGCCAAGGTCATCAACCCCGAGTCGTCCAGCAGATAGATCATGCCCCCCGCGTTTGTGTCTCGCGAGATCATATACGGGCCGAGACCGAACTTGTTCTTGCCGGGCGACTTCCAAAGTTCTTTCCCGTCGAGGTCCATGCAGACCAGGCGCTTGTCTTTTTCACGCACGCCGTAGATGTGGCCCTCGAACAGAATGGGCGTCTGTTGGGCCGAGCCGAACTGCTTGGGCTTGAAACGGGCCAGGGTTTTGACCGCGATGCGGTCGCCCTCTTCGACCAGTTGCAACATCACGGCTCCGGAGTTGTAGCCCCCGCAGCAGAATATCTTGCCATCTGGCAGCACCAGCGGCGAAGGCACCGTGGCGATGCCGATTTTCCAGGCGGTCGTGTCCCAGAGCAGACGGCCGTCTTTGGCAGAGACGCCGGCCACGCCGCCTTTGCCGCAATACACGTAGGTCTTTTTGCCCGCAAATTCCATAGGCATGATCGAGACGTGCGTCATCGTCCAGCGCCGTGGGTTAGGGCTCTTCCAAACGACGTTGCCCGTCTTACAGTCCAACGCTAGCACGAGGCTGTTACCGTCCTTTTTGTCGCTCGTTCCGCCGGGCGCCAGGATAGCCAGATCACCGTCGAGCATGGCGCATTGCCCGGCGTACCAGACGGGCACGGTTGTGCCGAAACGTTCGACCATGTCGAATAGCCAGTAGCACTTGCCCGTCTTGGCATCCAGGCACGAAACGTGACACTTGGGGCCGATGGCCACCACATATTTATCGTTCACGGCCGGAATCGTTCGCGACATGCCGTGGTTACGTTTGATTTTGACCGGGTAGCTGAACTGCCAGATCTCCTTGCCGTCG
>CAZISU010000095.1:0-11035 GCA_964541935.1 uncultured Planctomycetaceae bacterium
ACGTGTCGATGTTGGCGAAGATTGGGTGCCGGACACCTTCGGGCGTAAGCTGCGGCAGGAACGACTCGGTAATCTGACCATCGTCGCGGGCGCCCAGTTCGACTGGCAATAGTTTTCCCAGAGTGGTTTGCGCATATCCGCCCGGCCCCAGGCCATGATAGCCGCCCAGCATTATCAGGCCGGCTCCGTCGCGGACCCGACGCGCGATCAGTTCCTGTTGGGCTGGGCGCAGGTAGCTGCTGTCGAGGTCGCCGATAATAAAAACGTCGAAGGAATTGACCGTTTCTGCGTCGGCGGGAATGGAGGTCAGTTTGAGCCCATCGATGTTGGTCCGCGTGAGGAAGACATTGGGACGGGTTTGCACCATGGCGCAGAATTCCAGGTCGGGATCTTTAGCCAGAAAGCGGTCGACCAGGGCACCATATTCGGCACGGAGCGTGCCCTCGATATAGAGCACGCGGATGCCGGGCTCGATGACTGTCGATACGGCCGAACGCTGGTTGTTTTCCTTGATCTTCTCCTCGCCGGCCGCAGCCACGCTGACGCTATAGGCATGGCGACCTTTGACGGTGGGGCGGAACTCGAAGACGACTTCCTGCGAACCTTCCACATTATCGATGGTCAACTCATGTTGCTGGATTTCACGGTCGTCTTCTTCGAGAACTACGGTTGTGACGTGGCCGGCCAGGCCAATGCCCTCGACCGTGGCGGTGATTCTAGCTTTGTTGTTGAGCATCATGCGGTCGGGGCAGTTGAGGCCGGTGATTTGCAGGTCACGATAAGAGGCATTGCTGCGCAGGCTCGAACCGACGCCCACGGTGTGCACGATGACGCCCATTTTTACGGCAACCTGTAAGGGGCTGCGGGCCGAGTTGTGAATGCCGTCGGATAGCAACACCACGGCCTCGACCTCGTCGCGAGGCAGTCGCTTGGCGGCCGAGACAAGTGCGCGGGAAAGCGAGGTGGCTTGGCCATCGGGCGAAAGCGTGGTCAGTTGTTTGAAGTCGTCAAGCGGCTTGGCGCGTTCGGAAAATTCGATCAGATGCAAGGAGAAATCGTCTTTGAGCTGGTCACTCCACTCGCTTAAGCGATCGCGGGCCTGATCAAAGCGGCGTTTGCCGGCCGCGTCGTCGGCGATACTCATTGAACTGGACGAGTCGAGCACGAAAATCACTGCCGGCAGTTCGGTCAGTTCCTTCGTGTAGCTGAACATGGGGCGGAACAACAAGAGCACAATCAGAACGATGGCCGCCGACCGCAGGGCCAGCAGTACGAGCCATTGTCGTCGCTGTAAATTGCGAAACGCGCGCCGATAGAACAAAGACGCCAGAAGCACGGCCGCCACGGCGACAGCCAGCATCGTCGAGACGGCATAGCCTTGTTCTAAGGTGAAGTTTAGCACGGTTTGTTTTCAGGTGTCCGTTTTAGGGAAAATGTTAGCCGCCGAGCTTGCTCGCGTATGATACGTGAAGAAAACGAAATGTCTTAACACGGCCGCAAGCGGCTCGGCTAACAATTCTACTATTCTTTACCCTTTGTACTCTTCTTAGTGGCTTTCCGCCGCCCCTCTTCCAGAGCCTTTTCGCCCAGCTTGATTCGCTTGACGTACACCAGATCCTTTAGTTTGGTACCCGGTTTGCCCTTGGTACGTTTGTAGAGTGTGAAACGCTGGGTCTTCATCTTGGGACGATACGCATGGGATGACTTTTTATCGGGTGTTCCATGGCCCGGTTGCAAATAAACGACGGCGGCCAGCGGTCCTTTTATTTTTCGGCCGTCGCGGAGCGTGATTTCGTGCAGGTGTTCGCGTGCCGGGTATTGACGGCCGGTGAACATTTTTTCGTCCAAGGCCAGTTCTTTGAACCGCCACTCCTTCTCCATCCATTCTTTTTTAACAATACCATCTATTTGAGTGACCACGCGCAAGGGAACCTCGCGTTGGCGGCCGATTTTGTCGTCATTGATCTTCAGACGTTTGTCGCGCGTTAGGTGGATCATGCCGAAGTGGATTTTGCCGTCGGAAAGTTCGACGTAGCCTGGCACGGCATCGTCGCGAACCGTCTCGCGCGGGGCGAAAGGGTTCATGGCAGGGGGGTCGGCATAAGCCTCCGGCACACTGAGGCAAACAACCAATCCGGCACAAACTACCAGGGCAATCCAGGCTGCCGGTCGTGGAATTGATTTTTTCATGTTGAAATCCTTTCCGCTTGGTCTATTGGTAGCGCACCCCCCTATTCTCACTTTACTTACACGTGCTCTGTGCCGCAATGACTGTTCCGGCTCGTTGCTAATCTCACTGTGGCGGGTGGTCCATTAGTGGGGCTTTATGAAGCCGCCAGTGGCTTATTTGGCGATTATGACTTCTAAAGAGATGATTGGTCAAGATCAAGCATTCAATAACAGCATTATTCGCTTGACCTACCCCCCGCCTTTCTGTCACAATAATATAAGGGTATACCTTGGATTCGGACTGCGCGAACCGGGAAGGGCAAGCGGTTCGCGTCGGTCCGGCCATGGTTCCCTTTTGTCCCAGCAGAACAGGAGGACGCGCAAGTGGCTGATTCATCGAATAGCGGGCCAAATGATGGCGGGCCAAATGATAGTGGGCCAAATGATAGTGGACCCGGCGAACTGTCACGCCGAGGGTTTATCGAAAAGATAGGCAAGACGTGCGCGGCCGGTTCCGCAGCCGGCAGCTTGGGGCTGCCCTCGCTGGCCTGGGGTGAAGAAAATAGCGGGCCGGTCGACTGTGGTCCTCCGCCCAAGGCCAAGCCGCATCATCGCAAGGCGGCCGAGGGGTTCGCACCGCTGCCGTTGCCGGTTACCCCGCTACGACGTAGCGAGAAGAAACGCCCCCCGGCGCCGCCGGCATTGATTGGAAAAATGTCTATGGGGCCCATCCGCTGGGTCACGCGCGACGGCAAGCGGGTCAAGTATCGCGACTGGATGACCGACCCAGCCGATGTGAATACACTCTTGCAATGGACGAGCCAGAAGTTGGGCATCAACTATCGCTCCGTGGAGTCCGACTTCGAGCACTTCTCGTTTGATCCGCGGGAACTGCCGGCTGTGCTGTTCGCAGGGCACAATAAGTTCACGCTCAACGACGAGATTCGCGAGCGGCTGTCGCGCTACGTGCAGGACGGCGGCATGATCATCGGCGACGCGTGTTGTGGGTGGAAGGATTTTGCCGATTCGTTCCGCCGCGAAATGGAGCTTGTCTTCCCGGGCCGCCCGTTGCGAAAGATGCTGCCGGACGAGCCGATCTTTTCGTCGTATTACAAGATCGGCGATTTTACGTATAAGAAGGATGGCAAGGAGTATAGCGACGAGCCTTGCTTGGAATCAATTGATTTCGGTTGTCGCAGCGGTGTGATTTTCTCACCCTACGACATGACTTGTGGCTGGGACGGACACGAGCACCCGCGCGGCACGCGTGTTGTGATCGATTGTGCCCGTCAGGTGGGGGCCAATCTTCTCACGTATCTTCTGGGCAGCTATCAGCTCGGACGGTTCCTTAGCTCGACGAAGGTCTACCACGAGACGACCGCTCCCACGCGCGACGATTTCGTTTTCGCGCAGTTAATACACGAAGGCGACTGGGACCCCGATCCGTCGGCCGTGCATAACCTCCTGAAGTTTGCTCGAGACAACTCGACGATGGAGGTTAAGTTCCGTCGCGAGGACGTGACACTCAAAGATCCCAAGGCGGCCACCTACCCGCTGATCTATATGACGGGCCACCGCGAGTTCCACTGGAGCAAGGAGGACGTGGCCCGCTTGCGAAGCTATTTGACCGGTGGCGGCATTCTGCTGGCCGACGCATGTTGCGGGCGAGTATCGTTCGACATGGCCTTCCGTCGCGAAATCGGCAAGGTTTTCCCCGACCATAAGCTCGAACGTCTACCGCTGGATCATCCCTTGCTGCGTTGCCACTACGATGCCCGCGAGGTCGAATACACGCCCCGCGTACACGTGGACTACGGAGCCTTGGACGCCGCCGAGTTGGAAGGCATCACGGTCGACGGGCGGCTGGTGGCGATCTACAGTCGCTTCGATCTTGGCAACGGCTGGGAGCAGTTCCCGCACGCCTATAGCTACGGGTTGAAGAGCGATTCGGCCTTGCAGATCGGAACCAACGCGATCGTCTACGCAATTACACACTAAAAAACATTAACCCGAAGCGCAAGCGAAGGGAGCAACGCCATTTGTCCTCGCTTGCGCTTCGGGTTAGTATGGCTTCGAAGTATAAAATCCTAAAAACCCCAGAAGATACAAAAAAATGTCGCCGATTGCCGAACGTGTGATTGATCGCTTGGATGCCACGCGGCAGCGCTGGTGGTTGTTTACGCTTTTGACCACAACGGTCTTGGCGGCTGCTGTATCGGTGGGCATCCTGCTCGTTTTTGTGCTCTTCGACGCATTACTGGTCTTTCCCCGCGTGGTGCTGGCCGGCTTGTTCCTGGTTTGGCTGACGGTTACGCTCGCGATAGCCGCGTTTGTGTTGCGGCGGATCTTCCGCAACCAGCGCTCGCTGCAAGCCACCGCGCGACGGGTCGAGTCGGAGTATCCGGAACTGGGCAGCAATTTGATTAACCTCGTGCAGTTGGCCGACGACAGCACGGGCGCCGACCCCGCCTTTTGCGAAGCGGCCGTGCGTCAGTCGGTGGCCCAGATCGGACAGATACAGTTCGAAGACGCGGCATATCGCCAGACGCGGCGACGGCGTTTTCTCTTTCGCACACAAACGCCGCGCGACTTGGCTGAGTCGTCGTCGTTGCTGGGTCTGTTGATCGCGGTTGCCATACTATTGCAGATGATTTTGCCAAACTGGGGCTCGGCCGCCAACCGTCTGCTTTCGCCCTGGAAGTTTGTGCCCTCGATCGGCGAGGTGGGCCAGATCGAGGTAACACCCGGCGACGCCGACGTTCTCGTAGGCGGAAGTTTGGAGATTACCGGGAGTATTGCCAACCCGCATAGCAAGCCCTACAAGGCCGTGCTGTGGTTGACGAGCGAAGGTGGCGAGGGTGATGCGGAAGACGTGGCTGCCGGTGAGACTACCGATTTACCCATGACGCCCGACGAGGATAACCGGAATTACAAGCTCACCATTCCAGCAATTATTCGTCCGCATTCATACCGCTTGGAAATCGGCGATTCGCAATCTCGACAGTTTCGCGTGGGAGTCCGCAGCAAGCCCACGGTGCGCGAGGTCGAGGTGACGTATCATTACCCCAAGTACCTTGACCACCCGGCCGATACCACGGTGCAAAAACAGGCCGACTTGCAGGCCCCGCAATATACGGTGGCCGAGTTGAAAATCCGTCCTTCGGTGCCGATTGCGACCGGCTATGTGCTCCAGTCGGGGCGACGTGTCGCGGCCAAGGTCGAGGAAAACGGCAACCTGTTGCTGGTGAAGCATCTGGCAATGATCGAAAACGGCACGTTTACAATCCACCTGGAAAACGATGCCGGCCACAGCGACCCCGATCCGCGTGTGAACCGCATACGCATCGTGCCCGACCGCCCGCCATCGGTGCAGCTTTTGAAACCAGGGCGGCAATCATCTGCCGCCCAGGGCAGCGAGGTAGCTGTGATCGTGCGCGGCGTCGACGACCATGGGCTGGGCGCCGTGAAGTTGCAAACCAAGATCAAACCGCCGAAAGCGGAAGGTTCAGCAGAAAGCGATGAACCCCCGCAGCAGCAAGAGACGTCCGAGCAAATCGTAACCGTCAAGAGTTGGAACGGTTTGGACGGTCCGAAAACTTCCGTTTTGAAGCACGCACTCAAGCTAGACGGCGAAGATCTTGTGCCGGGCAGCGTCCTGCTCGTCCGTGCGGTTGTTTACGATCGACGCGTTATCGACAATAGCCAGTGGGGGCTGAACCTCAAGCCGCAGATGGCCGAGGGCCCCTGGCACGCGATTCGCCTCATCGATCGACAGAAACAAACCGACGCCGCACTGGAGAAGTTGCAAAGCCTGCGCGCGAGCATCTTCAATATCCTTGAAAAGCAGATCCGCTCCCGCGTAAAAACGGCAAAAATCCCCAAGGAAGATCAACCGCCGCTGGCGGCCCGTCTGGCGGACGACGTTCGCTCGCGACAGGTTGCCATCCAGAAAACGACCAAGGAATTGGTAGAGTCGATCGGCAAGACCGAGCAGGAAGAACGACGCGCGATCAAGCGGGTTCTAAATAATCTGGCGGTCAGCCAGATGCTCGACGTCGTGCAGAAGTGCGACGCTTTGCGGAAGATTCGGGCCTTGGACCAGTATCCACAACCGGTTGCCGGTATCATTGCCGTGCAGGACGAGGTGATAACCGTTTTGCGTAAACTTCTGGACGCCACTCGCAAGGCCGAGGCCCGCTTGCTTTCGGAGATGAAGAAGCGGCCCGGCGGCGACTTGCCCGACGACGTGGAGAAGAAGCTCGAAGAGATGCGCGACAAGCTGGCCGAGTTTATGAAACAGCAGAAAAAAGTGATCGAGGCCACCGAGAATCTGGCCAAAACGCCGGTCGAGGATTTCACCGAAGAGGAAGAAGAGTTGCTCAAGAAGCTGGCCGCCAGCGAGGACGATTGGGCCCAGTTCATGAAAGACCTGCACTCGGACATGAGCAAGCTGGCCGAGCAAGATTTTGCCAACCCCTCCATGCTCAAAGAACTGGTCGAGATCCAAACCGAGATCAAGATGGCCAAGGATGCGTTGACGAAAAAAACGGCCGATATCGCCGTGCCGCTCGAGCAACTGGGCTACGAAATGGCCGAAGATATCAAGACCAACATGGAGAAATGGCTGCCCGACACACCCGACCGCGAACTCTGGAGTCAGGAAGAATCGCTCTCGGATGAGGACAAAGAGGCTCCCATGGCCGAGTTGCCGGGCGAATTGGAAGACTTGATCGGCGAGCTAATGGAGGAGGAAGAAGACCTCTTCGACGAGATGGAAGACGTTTCCTCAAGCGCGGCCGACTCGTTAGACAAGGGAGCTGGCTGGGACGCCTTGGACGGGCCAATTTCTAACATGTCGGCCAAGGGCGTTACGGGCAACCGCCTGCCCAACACCAGCGAAATGAGCGGCCGAGCCGGTGAGGGACGGAGCGGAAAATCGAGCGGCGAGTTTGTGGGCGACGAGGCCGTGGGCAAGGGCGGGCGAAAAACGCCCAGCCGCTTGACGGCCGATCCCTACGAAAAGGGACAGATCAAGGACCACAGCAAAGATCCAGTTGGCGGGGCCACGGGCGGCGGCAAGGAAAGCGGGCAAGGCGGCGAAGGATTGGAAGGCCCGCAGAATCGCAACCCGGGCAAACGCGACATGCAACGTTTGGCCGGAAAACAGGCGTCCCTGCGGAACAAGGCGGAAAGTATCGACTTGCAGTTCAAGATCGCAAACTTCCACCACACCGACATGGGGAAAATGATCGAAACTATGTCGCAAATCGAACGCGACCTGAAGGCCGGACGATACAAAAACGCCCTGCGGCAACGAAAATCGCTGGTTCGCGGGCTGGATAACGTCAAGCAATACGTGCAGGGCGAATTCCACGTGCGGCAGGATGCAACCTCGAATCTGCCCACCGACATCCAGAAAGAAATTCTCGGCACGGCCGACGATCCATCGCCCACCGGCTGGGAAGAAATGAACCGCGACTACTTCCGGCGGCTTTCCAATCAAGGCCAATGACGAGAGTTACTTTTCACCGCTATGCTTAATCTTTCCAATAAATCATTCCGTTGCTTTTCGCCAGGGTGCCATGGTCCACGCTTGCGTGGCCATGTTGAAACCGCCCGTCCGCAGCACCCCACATGCCCACGACAAGCGTGGGCATGGCACCCGTTATTTGTTGCGGTAATTGTTATTTCGCTTTTCACACCACAAGATGCTATCGCGGACGACTACAAAAAAGTCGTTATCCCTTTCGATTTCGTCTCCAAGTTCGACGACGGCCAATACGGTCAGAAGATGGGCGATATGGTCTGGAAGAAGCTCAGCCGCGAGGGTGGATTTATCCTTCCAGAAACGATGCTGGATGTCCGCGACACCGTCACCAGCAATAATATCAAGCTAGATGCCGATACGCCGCTGGACAAAGTTAAACGCATAGTTGTGAATGATTTCGGCGCACAGATAGCCGTCTGGGGTAGCGTTGAACGGGTGCCCGGCCACGCTTGGGACGTCTACGACTTGAAGATCCGTTGCGTCGATTTTTCGGCCACGCCCCAGCCGAAGATGGTCTATGAGTGCAACGCGCGCACTAAAACAGTGAGCGAGATCCCGCACGTTTACGTCAAAGCCATGCTCGACAAACTCTACGGCCGACAGCCGGGCGGGCCGCCTGCCGTTAATCCGGTCGCCGAAGAGAATTGGAAGACCGCAAAGAATCTGGTCAAAGGTGGCGATTTCCAGTCGGGCACCGGTGGCGTGCCCAGCGGTTGGGCGTCGCGCGGGGGCCAACAACGCGAGCCGCTCGGTGGTCTGGTCTCCTGGCAACGCGACACGACCAACCTCAGCAACCGCGTGATTCGCTTCACTTTCGACAAAGGCGTGGGCGACGGATTCGGGGTCATGTACTACAGCGACCCGTTCCCAGTCGAGGAAGGCGCCTTGTACCGCTTCGCCTGCCGCTACCGCAGCAACGGCCCAAAAATAATCGTCTTTATCAAGTGCTACGACGAGATGGATTCGACATATAAACCCGGTCATCAATCGCCGGGCGGCGGGGCAAAGAACGCGGGCCCCAACGCCTACGTGCCAGAGGCTGCACAGCGTCGCGAATGCTATCGCTCGCAGAACAACTTGAAGGGTCCCAAGAACGCTTGGAACACCTACACGAACGATTTCACGCCCAAGCATACCAAGTACACACCCACGAGCGGCCGGGTCATGCTCTACGCATACCTTGGCGCGGGCGTGGTAGAATTCGACGATATTGTCATCAAGCAAATCGTCCCCGCCTCGCCCGGCGTGAACCGCAAGGACCGTCGCCATTCGCTGGAAACCGGTGTGACCATCAAAGAGATGGAAGAAAACGAACGAAAGAGCCGCGAGTTGAAGGCGAAGCGGCGGGACCAGCGGTAGTGCGGGGAAGGTTTACTCCAGCCAAATCGTCAGCTTCCCATCACTCTCTTCAACGCGAAACGGGCTGATCGACTCGCTGGCCGAACCCGAGCAGCGCGTCCCTTCATAGTCGAAAATCGACTGCCCCACGCTACAGCACTTGACCTTGCCTTCTTCGGAAAGATGGTCGAGGCGGCGGTGCCCGGCGTGCGTGCAACGGTTGGGAAACGCATGAAAACCGCCATCTTTGTCACGCACGACCAGCACGCGCAGTGGCAAAGGTCGGCCTTCAAGTCGCACGGCGCCCCCGCCAGAAGATAGCTCGGACGCACGGGCAAGGTCAATTTCGACCTTGCCGTCGGCAAACGACCAGCACAGCGGGTCAGCCGGCTTGGCGGTGCTGCAAATCCCCAGTATTTTCGCAAAGAATCCCATGGCTTTTATCCTGTTATTTCGGTCAACGGCACTTTAGTACTGTCAAGATTTAAGTTTACACTTTCTCGCTCCGCTGCATTCAGAGCGACGGCCAGCTTGCGCACGGTAGAAAAGTCGGGCGTGGTTTTGCTACGCTCAATACGATTGAGCGTTTCGGGGCGGACACCGGCTTGTCGGGCAAGCACCGCTTGTGAAAGGCCGACCGCCTGACGTCGCCGCTTGATTTTCTCTGACAGGGATGCCCGGTCTAAGCCGAGCCCAGCACTAAGCGTCCCTTGAAGCGAGCTAGCGTCGCTGTCTGTCTCGTTTTCAGATGAAATTCCCGCCGCATGGCAAAGTTCCGAAAAAACTGACTCTCGCAGAATCACATAGCGTGTGCCGTCGAGTTCAATCTTCTGGCATTCGATAGCCGAGTTTCTTTTTGTGGTCATTGGCTTGCGCCTCCTTTGTATGACATGAAAATACACATTAATGACCTGCATGTCAATAGCATTGAGTCAGATGTCAGTATTTTTCCGAAAATCCATTCCCCACTCTTTTGCGGGGCTATTTTCCCGTTCTTACAAAAAAATCACTCTGTGGCTCTCAAATACGTGAACCACCTCTTTCAGAAGCAATAATTGTTGAAGAGTCCGGCATCTCGACTTCTTTCGATATGTATGGGAAAATAAAAGACATGCCACAGCCTTCGACTAATCTTCCCCTCAATACTCCCTAACCCACATCAGATTCCATGAACCCCCGACCCACACATCGCTCCACAAATATCATCTCGACGCGAGTTCTCCGCGGATGGATCTTGTTTTCCTTATGCATTTCCGTTTCAGCTACTGATGCGGCCGAACCTCAGCCCGCGCGTAAGACCGCGAGCAAGGGCAATCTCGTTGAGAAAAATCAGGCCGATCAGCAGAAGAAGAGCGAAACCCTTTTTGATGGCAAGAAGATGGGGAAATGGAAGGTCGCCGATAAATACGACTTCCAGGCACACGGCCCCGTCGTTGTCAAAAACGGCGCAATTGACCTCGCTCCAGGTTCGCCGGCCAGTGGCATCTACTACACCGGCAAACTCCCCAGGATTGACTACGAGATTTCGCTAGACGCCAAGCGGACCACCGGCAGCGATTTCTTTTGCGGCATGACATTCCCCATCAAAAAGTCATACTGCACACTGATTGTCGGCGGCTGGGGTGGATCGCTCATCGGATTGTCGAACATCGATGGCGCGGCCGCCTCCGAAAACAGCGCTTGCACGGTGGGCGAATTCAAAAACAACCAGTGGTATAAAATTCGTCTGCGCATCACCTCCGCGAAAATTGAAGTCTGGATCGACAAGGAAAAGGTTATCGACCAGACGACCGAAGACCATAAGTTTACAATCTGGTGGGAGCAGGAGCCCATGCGACCACTGGGCATAGCCACCTGGGGAACCGGCGCGGCCATAAAAAACATCAAGCTCAAAAAACTCGGCAAAACCGGATCTGAGCATGCCAACCAATAAACGCCCGTCGAACTTGCAACAGCCTCTGGCTCTCGGTTCGTTTCGCA
>CAZISU010000096.1:0-11021 GCA_964541935.1 uncultured Planctomycetaceae bacterium
CGCGGACCTTGACCGCCGTGACATGATCAGAAGGGCCGAGCAGCAGCCAAGCCTTCTTTGTTTGCGGAAGTTATTGCGTTTGAGTCACGTTCTTCCCGACGAATCAGATTGGCCCGAGATGGAACCTCGCTAGAAGAGCTTGCGGCAAGACCGTTTCCGTTGTACGGCGATTGCTGCGCAAACGAGCCTACTCGTAGATCTTGCGACACTCGGGACAGATACCCAGGTGCGTGTACCACTCCATCGGTGAACGAACGGGATCGTCCGGCGGAATTTCTTCGAGCGACTCTGAGTACGATTGGACTTGCTCGACATCGCTCCAGCCGGGCGGGACTTCCGCCACGCCGTCGGCATCTTGCGTATCGCAATAGCGGCAAGCCAGCCGGATTTCCAAAGGCATATTGGGATTCCTCCTCTTGAGGGCACGAAATAGGTAAACCTCAATAGAACCGGTTCACGCCACCGGCTCCGAGCCAAGGCAGGCAGCCGCGGCTTGAAGTCGGTGTGGATCAACGTCTACACAGGCCGGAAGAGAGGAAGAGATCGAGCGGGGCCGTCGAACGTGGCGGCTGGGTTCTCAAGGGACGGTAGCACACTATCTGAAAAACCGCAAAACCCCGTCAGGCTCGATTGTCTGCTTGGCGGGAACGGTCAGCTCAACCGTATCGAGGGCCATTACGTAGGCGCCGCAATAGTCGCGGCCAGACGAGCGCTGTGACGTACACCCCGGTAAGCCAGAAGGCGAAACCGGGAAAGGCATACAGCATCGCGCCGGCGAACATGAACAGTGGCAAGTAGAAAAACATCGAGACACCTCCCCTGAAGTAGCCATGCCACATCTATCCGAAAAAGTCCAACAAGCTCCGACAACCCCGTCAGAAGATCTGTACTCGGTTCCGGATGCGGTGCCGGACCTCGGCCAGGGCCTCTTCGAGCGCCTGCTCAACTTCGTGGTAGGTGCCCTTACGGCGAGCCGATACAAAGATCTTCCAGCCGTGCTCGGTTGGAAAACAGAGTTTCGTATGGCGAGGTTTGTCGCAACGTTTGCCGCGGCGCTGCCGGACGGCGCGAGCCGTCTCCTTGTGCGTCAGGTTGCCCTCAGCGGCCTGATCGGCAAGTTTGCGCTGTTGGGCGACGTTTTCGAGTTTTGACAGTTCATAGCCGGCCCTGGCGGAAATTTCCCCTGTGTCGACCCGCCGTTGGATGTCCTCAGGTAGTCGCAGAAGCGCCACATGTCGGCTTACCTGCGACGCCGGAACGCGAAGGGCCTCAGCGACCTGCTGGCCATTCCAGCCGTTCAGTTGCATTAAGGAGGCGTAGGCCTGGGCTTCTTCGACCGGCTTGAGTTCCTCTCGCAAGAGATTCTCAATCAGCTGCTGTTCCAAGGTTTCACCGCGTGAGAGCTCCTCTGTATGGAAGTAGCACTGAATGGTCGGCAGCCCGGCCAGCTTCGTGGCTCGCCAGCGGCGTTCGCCTGCGATGATGACCCACTTGCCCAGCGTGTCGGACCAGCGAACGCGAATTGGCGCAAGCTGTCCTTTGTCGCGAATACTGTCGGCTAAGCGTGTCAATGAATCCTGTGAGAACAGGGTACGCGGCTGCTCCGGGTCGGGGATCACCTGCTCGATGGCCAGGGAGCCAAACCCGGGTAGCGGCCTTCGGCCCACATCCTTCGGTTCGGCCAGTGGTGCCAGTCGAGGGGCGTTCTCATCCTTGCGGCTGCCCATTGATTCGAGAAGATGGTTCTCAATTCCGGCCAGAGTGTTTCGCAAGCTGCCCATCACGCGATCCTCGCTTGGCAATACTCGACGCCAGTACGCTCGGCGATTTCCAATGCCAAGTCCTGCATCACACAAGCGGCCCTCGACCTGGGGGCATAGTAGCTCACCGGCTTTCGGCAGGCCAAGGCGACCTTGAAGGCTGAGACCTCTGGGACCACGGTTCTCAGGACGCTCGCTCCGTATATCTGACGAAGCTCCCGTTCGTAGGCCTGGTGAACCAATAGCCGCCGGTCGGAGCGGGTCACCAATTGGCCCAACAGAGTGAGACGAGGATTCAACTGCTGAGCATTGGTGATTGCCTGATGCACGGGCCGAAGTCCTTGAGTTCCAAAATCCTCTGGAGGCACGGGAATGAGCACGAAATCGGAGGCCAGCAGCGCGTTCCAGCTGCACGCGTAGAGATTCGGCGGACAGTCAATCAGTATCACATCGAATTGAGTCACGCTCGACAGATAGGACTCCAGTGAATACTGACTCAGTCCGAGCTTCTCGGGGCACGGCTCGTTGTGCGGCGCCAAGTATTGGTTCGCACGAAGGATGTTGATGCGGTTATAGGCCGTAGCCTGGCAGAGAGCGTCGGACGCTGGGGGCAACTCGTTCTGAAAAAGTGTTGCCACGGTCTCGTGACGTTCCAGCTGTTCGACCAATTCAGCTCCAAAGAAGCCCTGGCTCAGCGAGCCTTGGGGATCAGCATCCAGCAGGAGCACGCGAGCCCCATTTTGGGCCAGATTGCCTGCCAAGTGAAAGCATGTTGAGCTCTTACCGCACCCGCCTTTCTGGTTGATCATGCAAATCGTCGTTGGCCTCATGCTCCTCCTTGTTGCGCTCTCCCGGCGATTGCCAATGGCAATTCGGTCCCAAGTTTCGAAAATCACTGAGGTTACCGTGACATAACCGCCGTAAGGTCGTCAAGGAAAATCGTCGCACGATGCAGATTGCCGGTGTTGCGGATCTTCCCGCCGTGCTATTGCATACAGAATGACGTCCAGAAGACGGTTGACGCAGAATATGGCAGCATCAAAGGGGACGAATTCCAGCCCGCTCACCGAAGGCACGGCCCAGCTTTCGCTGGTGGAGCATGCCCTCTGCCCACTGGACGGTCGGACGTCCCTGCGTGAGAACTACCGATACGAGACTGAGTATCGCTATGCCGATTCCGACGGGTTCAGGCAGACTGCCAAGGTGGTGGTCCACAGCCCGGCGGGGCTGTCGGCGACCGATGAGTTCTATCTGTGGGGACTGATGGCCCTGACCTTTGCGCAGGCGGAGCCACGGATCGAATTTCAGGCAACGCCCCATTTTTGTCTTCGCAGGCTCGGAGTGATTTCGACCGACTCGAAAGGAGGGAAGAACTATCGGCTCTTCCGCGAATCGTTACGACGATTGTCGGGCGTCCGCTATCAAAACGACCGATTCTACGATCCGATTCGCCGCGAGCATCGCCAGGTGAGTTTTGGTCTGCTGAGTTACAGCCTGCCCATGGAATTGGAGTCGACGAGGGCCTGGAGAATCCTCTGGGACCCATTGTTCTTTGAGTATGTGCAGGCCATGGCCAGCCAACTGAGCTTCGACCTGGAAACATACCGCAGTCTGGACCCGGCCAGTCGTCGGCTATTCCTGCTTCTGAGCAAGGTTTTCTGGCGAAGTGCCGTATCCCCCCACTTCGAGCTGCGGCATCTTGCGGTCGATGTGCTGGGGTTCTCACCGACGCTTGCGACGCGGACACTCAAGGCCAAAGTGGCGCGGTGTGCAAAGGTACTGGAGAACCACGAGGTGCTGCCCAAATCTCCAGGCAATGCCAATCGAACGATTCGCAAGCAATACAAGGGCCAGTATCGAGCTCAGTTCATGCGAGGGCCGCACTATGACAAGTCGCGTGACCAGAAGAAGAACGGCCGCATTGAAGATTCACCACTTCTCGATCCGCTTCAAGCCATTGGCTTCGATCTGGCTTCCGTTCGGCGAATTCTCAGACGATTCTCTTCAAAGCAGATTCAATTGTGGGCCGACGTGACGCTGGCAGCCATGGAAAGCAAAGGGCCGTCGTTTTTCCGTCGCAGTCCCCAGGCGTTCTTCATGGACAATATCAAGAATGCGACAGAAGGGAGACGGACTCCCCCTGACTGGTTCTGGGAGCTTCGCCAGCAGGAACAGCGTCAACGTGCGGAGCGTGCTCGTCAGGTCCAGCGGCGAGGGAAGAAGCAGGACCGTGAACGCTCGTCTGCCAGAGGAACGTTGTCCCGGCCGATCTTGGATCTTTCCAAGGATGACGGTGCACTTGCCGACGAGCTTTTCGCTCACTTCCTGGCGGCCGGTCAGAGCGAGGATGATGCCCGCCGTAATGCTCTGCAATTCGCTAAGGAATCGCTTCGTGGTCAGCGCCGGGGAGCGTCCAAATAGCTCTGTCAGCGCTGCTGTTCCCTCTCCTTCTAGAGGCAGTTCCCTTTTGCTTAACAGTACTTCTTTGAAACAAGTACTTTGTACGGTCCCCCGACACAATGGCCGGCAACCGCCAATTTGCCAAGGATCGCAGCCAGTTACCTACGCCGCACCTCTGTCGGGCCATCACCGTTTTGTCACGCATGGTCCACCAGATGTCCCGATAGTGTCACGCGTGGTCCACCGGTTCCGCCGAATGAACTGTCACGCACGGTCCACCTCTCTGCGAGACGGCCTGCTGTTCAGCAGAGTCGACTGGATTGTCGGCGATGAAATCTCTCGCCTGACCAATTACGTCGGCCAGTGCGTCGGCATTGGATTCGAAGAAACTCTGTGAATAGCCCTCCCGTTCACCGCTCTTGAGCTTCCATGAGCGACTGAGAGAGAAATCAAGATACTCGAAACCGGTGGAGGTCTGTCGGCGCCAGATGCTGGCTGCGATGGCTCCGCAGCGGATGACTTTGACGGGCTTAAGTTGCTTTCGTGCAGATCCCACTTTCGCTTTGGGTGTTTCGTTCGTCATGATGGTACCTCTCCTTCCACGACATTGCAGGTTATTTCTGAGTATCCGCATAGCACAATTTGGAGAAAACCGCAAAGTACGCTATCCAGACCCGTGTTGCCGGTTTCTTCCGACCGGCAGCAGACAGTTGGTCAGTTTTCAACGCAATCAAGCGAAACTCAGGTACATCAAGTGCCTGGGATAAGCATGGTAGGCTGACGTTTCTTGTTGGGCGCAGCGGGTCCAGGAATCTTGGTTTCATCAACCGAGGATAAGGACCGGGAGTCTTGCCGACTCTCCAGATGCGCTGGCCCTTCGAGCTGAGTACGCGGAGACGTGTTCGCTCAGTTCAATGGAGGCTCGTCGAACTAATCCCGGCGGATCGTAGGCTCCCGTTGTCAGGGAGAAGCGATACTACGTCGGAGTAATCTCGGCGTTCGATCCAATACTTGCGGAAGAATGCGGGCGATGCGGACATACCTCGTCCAGTGACGAGGCCGCGTCGGTGAAACAGATCCGTGTCGAAGTGGGCTGTTTCTGTGCTGCTGTCGTAGCAGCACACAAAGCGGGTGATTTGGAGGGCCGGATAATCGATATCCTGTCCACCGGATAATCCCGTCCGTGGGGCTCGGGCTTGTGCGGCTGCACGAGTTCGTTCAACGCGGCTGGCGTGGGGAGCTTCTGTCTGGCGACAGGCAGAATCGGGGTCGGACTACCCCGGTGACCGTCGGCAAATCCGATGGCAGCGAACAGCTCAACCACAAAAGGCCCAACCAAATAGGTAAGGGAGGGCTTGCCAGTGAGGTTCTGAGGAGACGGAGCCAAATGGCGAACATCCGTTTGGGAATCGGTACCCCGAGCTTCTGGTTTCGTAGGGGGAAATCCGACGTTTTCGCTGACGCAGAGATTGTGTCAGCAGAAACGTAGGGAAAGTGCGGCCTGTCGGAAGACGGCACGTACCCAAGCGGACCGGGCCATAACAGGCCCTAGCAACGTGACCTCAGAATTGAAGACCGACGCTAACGCAGGAGCCACTGCGGCCTCCGGGAATGGCACCCCGGTGCCTGGCTTGGTCGGCCAGGTGGAAGTAGCAGCAACTTGCTGCGAAAAGCCGTAGTGGGGGAGAGTGGCCTGAGTAGAACCGGCGCGAAAGCGCCGTCGGTAGTCTGGGCGAAGGTCCAGACCCGGGTACTGCAAAACCAATGCAGTGGCCCGGGCGCGGCAAGGCAGTCGCGATCCGTCTGCGTCAAAGCCGGGAGTGATGACCCGGCAAGCAGGAACGAAAGGGCTGAGGGGCTTTGGTCCCAACAGGAAACGAATTGCTTGCGCCTCGTGGCGCGAGTGTCCTTGGCAGGCAGCATGCGGCCAGAGGCGGTTGCTCGGGAGAGCGGCCACCTGTGGCGGTGGACTGACGACGAACGCTCATGGTGCGCCTTCGGCGTACCTGAGCGTCCGGCTGAGGTTTTTGTGACTAATTCACTGGAGTTTGCAGTACAGGAGAGTCCGGTCGGAAAGCCTGATGAGGGGAATGAGCGGTTGAATGACGGGGGAGTTCATCTCGCGTTCTCATGGCCAGTCTCCCACTGCTTACCGACCTTGAAGCTGATGCGAACTTCGATGAAGTGTGACAGTCCCTTCTTGTGCGGGCACTATGAATTGGGCGTGTGCACTGAGGAAATCAGTGCGCGCACGGCCCAAAATGCCAAATGCCCGTGCGAAAAGGCATCGCGGGAGTGATTGTGGGTGAGCCGGCCTCTGTTCGGCCGACAACCACGACGCTCATCGGCGAGTTCTCTGTCACGCCAAGGTTCTCGCCTAAGGGCAAGACGGTGTTTGTGGGGTTGGCCGTTAACGAACCCCACACTTTTGTGAAACAAAGAATGCTTGTGGAGGCAGCATGCAGTATCGGTGCGTCGCAAGTTCACCCGAGGGGCTTGTTCAGCAGGTAGCTGTAAGCTACCTGCGGCACGGCGACTTGTTCTATGTCGCGGGTCGGATCAAGACCGGGAAGGATCCAGAGCACGTCGACGGCAAGCTCCTCGGTAAATACCAGATCGTCCTCGGTCAGCGAGAGCGCGCAGATCGGAAACGACGGGGAATCGCCAATATGCAGTACATCCGCTTCGGAGATTGGTTCCTGCTCCTGGCGACCGAGGGTCATCATCCGTTCAAGCAGAAAGAGCGAAACCAGATCCGTGATTGCCGTCGTGTACCGATCAAATTCGAGGGGTACTCGATCAGCTATCGTCGTAGCGGCGTCACTCCCAAAGGGGGTGGGCCGCCGACATGGCACGCCTGTGTGAGGATCGACCGGCCGACGTACAAGCAGCTCAAGGCGTTCTTCCTGGAGCGAGCCTGTCACCGGTCTGTCGAAAACCTCGCCGGCGACTTCGCTCACGTGCCGTACGCCCGTTATGCTCCGATCCGCCGTCAATTGCTGACCGTTCTGCGAATGGTCAACGATCGTCGAGCCCGGATCGGATTCGATCCTGTGCCGCACACGGCGTTGCTTCTGCGTCGGCACATCGTTTCGCCCTTCCAGCAGATTGACGCCAGTGACGCAGAGGGCATCACCATCGCAGGAGATGCGAGGAGTCAAGGAATCGGGATTGAGTGATTGGGCATGTGGTGTGCGGTATCTGGCGGGCTGGCAGGGAGTAGGATGCAGACAACGAAATCAAAAACGGCCACCCGGCAAAGAGCTTCACCGGGTGGCCGTGCGTGTGCTACTGCGTTTCGTCCGCGATCGGCTCCAACGTCAGAGCATGCTTCTGCAAGGGAGTCGGCTGCTGATTCAAGATCTCACCGACTCGATTCCACAACTGCTTGATCTGGACCGGCGAAGTTGCCAGCCACACGGTATCGAGCAGATCCTCTTGCTCACGCTGCAACTGAAGAATCCGCTGCCCGAGCGGGTCGGCCGCAAACAGTTCCTTCTCGTGGACCGTCTGACGTTTTCGGACTGCGTTATTGATCGCGCTCTTTTGCGAGCACAGTGTGTCGGGTGAATACTCCGACTTCACGACCTGAGACACCATTGCGTGGAAGAGTGCTCTTTCCTCGGCGTCGAGGGCGTCTTTGGCCCTCTTGACCTCAGCCAATCGCGCCTGCGACTCCGCTATCCCCAACGACTCGACTGCCCGCTGGCGAGCGGTCATGCGAATCCGTTCTCGGAAGCCGGGCTCGTGTTCGCCATACAAGGTGTCGATCGCCTGGTCGATCTTGCGTGAAATTCGTCCTTTCCAGTGTTCTTTCTCTTTGACTGTCAATGCCATGATATGTATTCCTTATATGATTCATATGTTTTGTCTCCGGCGCAGACGAAGCGTTTGCGTTTAGCGGGCCCGCCGGTGGCCTGGCAGGGAAACACCCACGGCAAGTCAAGGTGGAGCCTTGGCCGCAGGCCAAGCAGCAGCCGACCCGCCCGCGGGGCGGCGGACCTTGATGCCGTGACAGGATGGGAACTGCCAGCGAGCGGCCTCATGCCACTCACCTGTCATCCCTTTCAGCGTGATTTCAATGCTTTCTCTTCCCGTGCTGCACCGGCTGCATTCGACCGAAGAGTTCTGCGTTAGGGATGTGCAGGGCGCGAAGCGGTTTGCCCGATGGCAGACCGAGCGGTAGCGGAGCCCGTAGCAGCCCGGCCCGCAGGGCAACGCCCAGCATACCAAACATACTTTGGATCGATTTGGGAATCTCCGACCGGTGCTGGCAGAAATTGCCGCTCGTTCTGTCAATGGCTATGCGGTCAACGGTCCGTGTCGTATTCCGGAAGCGAATGTCACCCGCAATCTGCCCCAGTGGCATCCGCAATTGTTGACCCCGTACGTTGTGATTTGCCTAGACAATGCATACGTCGCGCCGCTTTACTTGCCCCGGTGAAATATGGTATTTGAATGGATGTGACCAATTCATACCTCGGTATCATTTCGCCTCGCGGCCTCGAAACGCTCGTCCTGGAAACAGAGCATGCGGCACTGTTCCTGTTTCGGCGATTGTCGCGCCCCCGGTTCGGGGAGGCGATTGTCTTCTGGGCGGTGCTCAACGGGGAAGCGGCGAGTGACATTGTGGGTCACGTCCGACACGGCCAATTCGACGAGGCGCTTTGTCAGCTCAATGCCCGTGCTTTGGACTTGGGAACTCTCCTGCCGCCGCCCGAGGAGGAGGTCTTCTACTCGACACGCTAACGTCGGCGCAATACTCCCCCCCCCCAATCCCGTACCTATTTTGGGACACGTCCGAGATCGGGCGAATTCTCGGACGCCTTTCGTGTTTGCGACACCTTTCCCGTCCAAGGAGACGCCTGCGTCGTGATCGCAACGCGTCTTCTGCAAACTAGGCCTGCCGGTTGATTCCGGTCGAAACGTCTATCGCGGTCACATGATATTGACGCTCTGAAATGAGCCCGGTACCTTGGGTGGTGCCGAAGTGGTCGAGTACTGGCCCAAATACCAGCCTGGATGTCGATCGAGACTGGGGCGTCAGGGCGTCAGCTCTTAGAGCTGCTTGAATCCGGTTCGCCGGAGCGCCGACATCATTGTGCCGTCCACTTCGGTTTTTTTTCTTGCATTGTAGAAGCCCCCAACTTGCGTATGTGGGCGCTCAACATCAGGAGATGCCCCTTGAGCCGTGCAGGCCGCGAACCCGCCGAGGATGTCAAACGCCGGCTCGTGGCTGCCTGCCGGGAGGTGGGGCTCACGGTTACCAGTGCGAGAATGCACTTGAATGGGGAGGCAGGGGAGCGAGGGTTGTCCATGTAGAGGGCAAGGTTGCCGGTTGGACGCACGAAGCTGCGACGCTCACCACGTTGGCCATCATAAAGGAGACTGGCGATTGGCCTGAGTCTGTGGATATCCGCTGCCTTGGTTCGGATGAAGATCCCGCCTTATTGAGCGGACCGTGGATGAAAGGCCGAAGTGCGGTCGCGTTTGGCGAGTTGATCGAACAACTGCAAGAGATGCTGAAAGAACGTGAGATGGTCATCGCCGCGGCGAAGTCAGGTATTGCGGGGCCCTACAAATTCCAGCGGTCCGTTTGGGAGCAGGTGGACCTATTCGGGGCCCAATAGCACGGAGTGTAGGAAAGGGCGTACGCTATGGATCCGGTCTCTTCGAGCTCAGTTGCCGAGTCTCCTTCGCCAGCCCGTGGCCTCCTGTGGAAGAAACGTGCGACGGTTGTTGTTGGTTCCACACACCGGCGCCGTATATGGGAAACTCGGTGTGGCTGGTACCGTGTCGTGCATTCACGCTGTCTATACGGCCCGCGCAAGGGCAGACAGGCTATTTCTGATGTTTACTATGCCACGAAGCTGGTTGTGGTGTCGGAGAGGACATGCTGGGAGGTGATCAGCCAGCACCGAGAACGAAGCCCAGCCGTTCGAGCTTGCGAAAAGGATGCCAAGAACTACCGGGACGAAACGCAGGTGTGCGGTCGTTGCGGCGAGCGACCTCCAACACATTTTCAGGTGTGGACGCTGTTTGGCGGTAGCGTTCAACTCTGCAGGCAGTGCTGGAATCACTTCCGCCGCCGCCCATGTTCCCGTCGAGTATTGCCAGTGCGGCTGGAATCCCGCACTCGACGGAGCATTCCGTTGTCGCCAGATCAATTGAGTTTTGCCTTCAGCCCCGAGACTTCAGATTAGGCATCTACGCTCCGAGTCACCAGAGGACTGGAATCCTGAAATGGCCCGCAAGAAAAAGCTGGTAGTACCAGTTCGCGAGGGGAAACCGACTGAATGCGTGTCCTGCGGGAAGCCGCTTCACAGGAAGAGTGAATGCTACTGCAGTGAAGTTTGCGGGAGAGCGTACGGACAGAAGATGGGAGAAACGGCGCCTCCATTCTTGTCGAAGTGGAAGATCCGAAAGCGAAAGGAAATCGAGGATCCGCTGGTTCTCTTGCGACAAAAGGTTCGCCGGAAAACCCGCGACTTGCTCAGGAGGGGTGTGTTGCGCCGGGGTTGCTGCGTGGTCTGTCGTCGTCGCGATGTCGTCCCAGCTCAGAGCCCAATTGACTTCACTCCAGGACACACCGAGTTGGGCATTAGCCTGCTTTTTCGGCCCGCGGCATGCTGACATCCGGACCACGCAGCCTTGGCAAGGCTGTAGAGGGACGTACGTATCACTGTCAAATCCGAATCCGCTCGATTTCATCCAGCGTAATCTCATCGCTTGTCCGATCGTAAAGCTTGGTTGTCCGGGGTGATTCATGGGCTGCAATTCTTTGAGCAGTTTCAATTGCGCCCCCATTTTGGAGAAAATTGGTGATGCCGGTGGCGCGGAAGGTGTGACAGCAGATTCGGT
>CAZISU010000097.1:0-10983 GCA_964541935.1 uncultured Planctomycetaceae bacterium
GCCGATGTCTCGATCCTGGCCGCCAACTGGCAGGGGCCCTCTACCCCCGCGTCAACACCAGAGCCCTCCACGTTGTTAATGCTCGCCCTAGGGCTTGCCTGCGTGATTGCACGTCGCACGCGTAAATAGGCCAACCATAAAAAGGGTGCCACAGCCCTCCGCACGCTTGCGAAAACGAACCGCCTGGAACCTTGCCATTGAGGGGCCGGGCGGTTATCTTTACGGCATAGTCGGTTGTGCATATTTTCCCCTCGCTTGCGCTTCGGGTTAGTGTTTCCGCTCGCTTGCGCTGCGGGTTAATATGGCTTCATGAATAATCCGTGCCAGATCATCGGGAGGTCGTTGCCGTGTTTGTGAGAACTTTTGTTGTTGCGGTTGTGTTTTCGGGCTTGTTCTGTGCGTCGATGGCATTAGCCGTGGAGCATGACGCTGAAACCCGCAAGGCTGAAAATAAAGCCGTTCGCGACTCTTATCGAAAACTGTTGACGCTCTTTCCCGAGAATCGGCAGGGCTACGGGCTGGACCGTTACAAACTGGCAACCGAAGATCAGCCGATGTCTTACGGGCTGGTTCTTTCGGCCGAGTCCATTCGAGCCAAAAACGAAAAGGCGGCCAAAGATTCACCAGCGTATCGAGAAAGTCGCCGCCGCGTGAAAAAGGCCGCCGCTTGGTTGTTGGAAAACTCCGACCTGGACCGAGACGGAAAACTCGGCTGGGGGCTTCCACAAAGCTGGGACGCCTGGGCCGACGACACGGAAAACCCTTGCCATCAACCATATACGATCACCAGCGCAATCGTGCTTAACGGGTTGCTCGACGCCCTGGCGGTGCCGGAACTTTTTGATGGAAGCCAGCGTAAAAAGATTCGGCGAGTTATACGAAGCGTGGTTATGCGTTGGTGTGGCGAGGTGTGGTCGGACGGATACGGTGGAGGGTATTTCTGGTACAGCCCCAGCAAGGCCGACGATATTTTCGGCATAAACGCGCCGGCCATGTTTCTCGGCAGCCTCGTGCGTTTGCTCGATGAGCAGGCCGACTCGCTTTCGGCCGAACAACGCAAATTGGTTAGCAAACGCATGCATGCACTGGCTAAAGCAATAGTTTCCACGGTAACACTCCGCGACGGCGAACCGTTTTGGCTATACGCGCCGTTGCCGAACCGTACCGGAAACAATAACCCGAACGATTTGGTACACCACGTTTATATCCTCATCGGCATCGAACAGTATCGCGATTGGGAAGGCTCTCGGGTGAAGATCCCCTGGAGCCGAGAAAAGGCGATCACTTCGGTGGATCGGTTTCTGGATGATGCCGATAAAGATAAGACCTCTGCAGGACGAATTCTTGAGCTGACCGCTTTTGATAAACCAAAAGGTCATCAGGCCCGCCTGTGGGGCGCCGGTTTCATGCTGGCTTTTTATGGCAAGTGGGCCGACGACGCCCGCGTGTATCGAGCTTTTCGGCTTATTGAAAAGAACTACGGGCCGATGCCACGACAGCATTGGGTTGGGGCGGATTCGAGATACAAGGACAAAGACGCCTGCTATCCGCGTCACAACGCGCACGTTTTATACGGGATGGCGATTGCCGCGTTTCGGTAAGGGGCTGCAAATTCGATTAGAATAAGGCAACTTAAACTGGAGTTACGAGGATGAAATATTTTACGACCGCCGCGTTTGCGTTTTTATTGGCGGGCTTGATGGTGGTGTTTACGGCCGGTGCATGCCGGAAGGGAGACGATTCAGTGAATCATAAAGACGAAACAAACGGCCAGGTCAAGGCTTTTTTGGAAGATTATCAGACACGATATGCGCAAGCGGCCATACAGGCCCATCTAGCCGAGTGGAAGGCCGCCAACACGGGCAAGAAGGAAGATTTCGACGCGGCAGCCGAAACTGAACTGGCTGTGAAGAAGCTGCACAGCGACCCGAAAGCGTATGAGCAGATCGTCGAGTTCAAAAATACTGCCGCAGGCCTCTCGCCCGTCGACGCGCGTGCGTTGGACGTGGCCGAATTGGCGTTCAAGGCCAACCAGTTGCCGCCGGAGATGATGGACCGCATGGTACGGCTATCGTCCGAGATTTCGCACACGTTCAATACGTATCGAGCCAAGATCGACGGCAAGAAGTATTCGAACAACGATCTCTTGGAAATGCTCGGTAAGGAAACGGACAGCGACAAGCGGAAGCAGATTTGGGCTGCACTGAAACAGGTCGGCGAGCAGGTTGCGCCCAAGCTAATCGAGTTGGCCCAGGTACGCAACAAGGCGGCCAAGCAGCTCGGTTACGAGAATTTCTGGGATATGAAGATCCGCCTGCAAGAGCACGATCCCGAGCAGTTGATGGCGATTTTCGACGAACTCGAGCGCATGACCAACGAGCCGTTTAAGCAGATGAAAGGCCGTCTCGATGCGGAGTTGTCCGTGCGTTTCAAGATCGAGCCCACGCAGATGCGGCCCTGGCACTACGACAACCCATTCTTTCAATCGGCCCCGCATTCGAGCAAGGTCGATCTGGACGAGTTTTACAAGAATAAGCCCAAGGAAGAGATCGTTGAGATTGCCGAGACATTCTTCGCCGATATCGGGCTGCCGATCGAGAAGATCGTCTGCCGCAGCGATCTTTACGAACGTGAGGGCAAAGACCAGCATGCATTCTGCACGAGCATCGACCGTGGCGACGACGTGCGCACGCTCTTGAACATCAAGCCCACGGCCGAGTGGATGGACACCATGTTGCACGAGCAGGGGCACGCGATTTACGACGTGGGTATCGAACGCGAGTTGCCATTCAACCTGCGCGAACCGGCCCACATTTTCACCACCGAAGGCGTGGCCATGCTGTGCGGCGCTTTGGCGAAGAACCCGGCCTGGTTGGTCGAGTATGCCGGCGCCGACCAGGCTCGCGTCGACGAATTCAAAGACGCGATTCTCGAGCAGCGCCGCCGCGAGCAGTTGGTTTTCGCCCGCTGGACGATGGTCATGCTGAACTTCGAAAAGGCGCTCTACGAGAACCCCGACCAGGATTTGAACAAGCTGTGGTGGGATTGCGTGGAGCGTTACCAAATGATCGAGCGGCCCGAGGGACGCGACGCGGCCGACTGGGCTGCCAAGCCGCATTTTACCATCGCGCCAGTCTATTATCACAACTACATGCTGGGCGAGCTGTTCGCGGCCCAGATGCGTAAGTCGCTAGCAAAGATGGCCGGCCACGATGGCCCCACGTCCACGATGAACTATAACGGCCGCAAGCAGTTCGGCAAGTTTTTGCAAGACAAGGTCTTCCGCCCCGGCTCGCGAAAGCCCTGGCCAGAGTTCGTGGAAGAGGTGACCGGCGAGAAGCTCAGTCCCAAGAGTTTTGCCGCAGAGGTTAAGTAACGCAGCTTAGCGATAGTGGGTAGCCCCGATAGCTTGTCTATCGGGGTGCCGCAGGCACAAGAGGGAATCGCACCGTCCTTGTATGCCTCTTGCGGCTGTGCACTCGAAGATAAAAGGAGAAACACAGGCCATGTCGAACGTTCAACCGCAACTACGTTTCCCCCGTGGCCCGTTGGCCGCGTTTTGGATCGCTTGGGCCATTCTGTTGCCGTGCAATGTGGCCGCCATGTTTTACACGAAGCAAACTAGCTATAATTGGTGGTGGTTTGTTTCATCCATCGTGTTGAGCATGGTGGCGTGGCAAGTATGGGCTTGGACGCGTGGGCTGGCCGCCGGCATTGCGACCACGGCGGAAGAGAAAAGCCGCAGGGTGCTGGGCTTGAGCCGATTCGCGGCGTTGATCGCCCTGGGCATGACCCTGGGTGCCTTGCCCGACATCTATGGCGTTTCCTCCAAAGGGGCACGGCCGTTCGGCATCGATCCCTTGATCGTGAGCCTGTCACTGTTCGGCCTGGGCCACGTGGCTTACATCTGGGGCTGCCTGCACATGGGCCGCCTGCTGGGGCTTTTCAAACGCAACAAGGCCATGCCGATCATGGCCGGCTGGCTAGGCTTCTGGCTCCTCGTGGGGCTTGTGATGTGGTACACGCTGGCCTCCACGAATAACGTGGCCTTGGGCTGCCTGGCCTACACACTCCTGCTGGCCACCACAACCGGCACAATGACCGGCCTGGCCGCGCTGGACCGCCGCTTCTGCCCCATGGCCATCGGCGCCGTTTTGTTCCTGGCCAGCGACGGGTTCCTGGCTGTGCGACTCTTCCACAACAACGCCTACAACATCGGCGACGCATGTTGGATTACGTATGGGATAGGAGAAATGCTGATCGTGTTTGGGGCGGGGTGGGTGATTGAGAAGGTTTTGGGAGAGAAGTAGGACTTGAGGGTGTCATGGTCCATGCTGGGGTGCGTCTGGCGATAAGCCGAGCTGTTCACAATGGTTTCCAGTGACCACCAGATCCATGATAAGTTTCTGCACTCAATTCAAACTTTTTTCCGCATGAATTACATTTAAAGACATAATAAACAAAATCCTCCCAGCATCCATCCGAAGAAAGCTTGCTAAAAGGGCCAGACCATAGGCCTGTTTCTTCTTCGGAAAGAGACAGAGTGTTATCAGCAATATTTTCTTTTGCAATTCGAATTACCTTTTTGAGATCATTAGGCAATTTGATTTTAAAAAACATGTTTAGTGCCCTGCACCTTTCACATTCGGACATGTTCTTCCTTTGAATGTATAGTGTCTGGCATAACCAAGATCTAAATGAACCAGCATATTTCGGCCACGTTCGTGCCAATGTTATGCCGACTCAATATAGATCGATTTCCCCTTGTTGATCCGAGATTCGATAAATGTCACAATATCCTTAATGCAGCGCAAGTACACCTCAGGACCTTTTAAGTTATCCTTGGTTTTGAGATCTCTTTCGGTTAGTGATGAAATAGCGTAGATCAGGTTTCGCAAGTCACCTTCAGCGACCTCGACCATAGTGTTTTCTATGCACCATCCTGTTGTCGTTAGCCATTGGTACACGATAGCAGGTAGGTCATCCCCGCTGAAGCAGTCCACCACCGCATTAAAAATTGGATTTACAAAACGTGAGCTGACGTCAAAGCGATCAAACCAGAATCCCTTCTCCGGTGGACCGTAGAGTGAGATTCCGGAATAATCTCCATAGTCCCCAAACGCATACTCGTTCGTTGGTTCTTGCATGACTACTTGTTATCGAACAACATCGAGGTCAATTGGGCAAAATACGATCCGGTATCATTCCACCAAATAATGGCGATTGTAGCACTCAAGTCACAGGAATACAACGGTTATCGGGTAGCACGGGGCTTGAACTCGAGCCATGCAGCGGCAAGCGTCTCTCGCTCAAAGTTACTCGTTTCCGCCCTCTTGTATCCCTTTTACCGTCCCGTCGAACTCTCCACCTTTGCCCAGAACGGATGCTGTCGATCAGCTCGCGTGCGGGCGTCTTCTAGGATTACTTGGACTTCGGGGCGGATGAAGGGTTCTTTGGAGTTGACGCGTTTACCGTTTACGGAGATTTTCACGCGGCGGTCGAGGTCGAGGATCTCGGGCGAGAGCCAGACGGTAACGTGGCTGGCGCCGGTGTGGATGTTGATGCCGTTGGTGGCCGTGAGTTTGGCCTCGGTGGGCATGGGGATCGTGCCGCGCGGGGGCGGCCAGTTCTCGGGGGCGACCATGGCTTTGGGCGACATGCCGGCGAGTTCTATCCACCAGAAATAGTTGTCCCAGGGACGCATGGAGACGGCCTTGAACTTTTTGGGGAAGAAGTCGCGCTTTTGGACTTTCATCCAGTCGAAGATGCGTTGCACTTCTTCCTGGAAATGCTCGCGGCCGCGGCCTTGATATTCGACCACGGTGACGTTGAAACCGCGAATCAAGTAGCGGTTCAGATCGCGTGCGTTGTCGACGACCCAGCGGGCGTCTTTTTCGCCGCCGACGAAATACAGCGGCAAATTGCGGGCGTTTTCCCAATATAGCGGGCAGTAGCAGCGCGACCATGCGGTGATGGGCACAACTCCGGCCCAAAGGTCCGGGTGGGCCAGGCCGATATCCCAAGCCGCGTCGCCGCCAGTCGAGTGGCCGGTGAGGAAGACGCGGTCGGTGTCGATGGAGAACCGCCGGCAGGCGTCGCGGAGGCTGTTGAGCACGGCGGCATGTTCGGCAGCAGAATAGGCATAGTGTTTTTCGTGCGATTGGTTCCATTGCGGGGCCACGACGATATATCCGTGCCGCGTGGCCTGTCCCTTGCGGGGGCCTTTTTTCGGCCAGACGCCGGCCCACCAGTCCAACTGCATTTCGGGCGAACTGGCCGGGCCGTGTAGGCTGACGATAGTCGGGTAGTGGCGATAGGGATCGTACTCCGGCGGCAACTGCACGAGGTAGCGAACCGGCTGTTCTTGGTTTATTCCGGCGACTTCAATCTCGTAGAAGCCGGCTTGGCGTCGACCGGCGGGGGCAGTTCGCCGGGCGGCTTCATGTGCTTGAGTAAGAGGTCAATAAGCTTGGGCGAAGCGGCCTCTTGCGATTGCATGCCGCGCAGCAGTTCCTGGCGGCTGAGCTTTTGCGGGTCGTTGAGATACCGCCGAATAACGCCGCGGGTCTCGTAGGCCGACATGGCCGTGGGCAGATTGGGCGTGGCCGCGTTGCTGCCCAAGAGCCAGCCGCTGATGGCAATCGCCAGCTTCTCGCTGGCTAACATCTCCTTGTCGTCTTTGGCCAGACGGAAGGCTGTCATGCGGCCCAGGGTGTTGAGATTCAATTCGGCGTCTATCTCCGCGACGATGGGCGCAAGCTGATCGCGTGTGACCTTGTCATTGACTTGCTTCACAAACGATTCGAGCGTCGCGACCACGTTGTTCCGCTGGTTGATTTGAGCCTGGTATTCGTCAGTCAGTTCGTTGACTTCCTGAAGAATTTCGCCCGCCACGCCGTCGGTGGGGAAATTATTCAGCATCGCAAACACCATCGCCTGTCGGCCCGCCTTGCGGTAGCGTTTGAGCTCGTCGAGCATCCGCTGGGCGCTGAGCTGTTTGAGGCCGCGCAGCGAACCGCCGATTTCGTCTTTGACCTGTTTGTCATCGCCGTGTTCGAGCAACGCCGATTCTAGCACCTTGACGGCGTCTTCGTAGCGCCGCATCTGCAAATAGAAACGGGCCACCTTTTTCTTATGGTCGAGCGTTTCGGAGCCGGGCTGTTTGGCGAACATGGCATCAAGCGTGGGCGTGGGGATCGAACTGGGCGCGATGCGCATGTCCCATACGTGCGAGATGCCCTCGACTTTTGCCCAGTCAGGTGTGATTTCGGTGATGCCCTGGATGACGTCCAAGGAGCCCTTGGGCCCGCGGGTGGTGAACGTGCGGCGACCGTACTCGTCGAACGGCTCGATGCGCACGATGGGGCCAACGCTATAGATCCGACGCCCGGCGTCTTTGGCCCGTTGCCAGATATCGAACTTTTCCGGTGACGAAGACGAAGCCTTGTCGAGAAACTCGCGCACGCGACGCTTGGAGATGAACGTGCGCCGCAGGCCATCGTCCAGACCCATGATCGGTCGGACGGGCCGCGTGCCGTCGGGCCCGCTGGGGGCCGGCACATCGGCCAGCCCGGCCACGGGCGCATAGTCGCCGTGCAGCCGCAGCCCGTCTTTGAGAATCACCTCGACCGCCGAGGCCCGCTGGATTGGAGCCAACTCGGAAACTGGGCTCAGCACAAAGATAACTACAAGCGGAAGCAGTAAACGAGAACGGCGAATCGCATTTTCCATCAGAAGGATCTTTTGGATATGATTTTTCAAAATACAGAACCCCAAAGTCGCACCCCCCCATACGTACCTTTATTGTACTATGGAGTGCAGAAATTGCGACTTCAGGGGCTGATTTTGTCCGCCGAGCCGCTTACGGGCGTGGAAAACACCCCGATTTTCGTCACAAGCGACACGAACAATCACGCCATTATACCCGCAGACGCATCCAGCGGATGTTGTGGATATTATCTTCCAGACACCAGAAGACGACGAAAATCTCGCCGTTGGGCAATTGCACCATGCTGGGGTAGCCGAATTTGAGGTTGCCCAATTCTTCGCCCGTGGATTCCTTGCCCTCCATGCCGGATGCGGCTCCGTTCCAAAGCTGAACGCATTCGAGATTGACCCATTTGTCGCCCTCGATACGAACCAGATTTGCCCACAGCCCAGAGCAGTCGTGGCGACGGTAGAGGCAAAGCAGGCGGTCGTCTTCGAGGCGAATCATCTTTGTTGTCTGCGCGTGGAATCCGGTGGGCATCGAGGGCGTGAAGCTGTTCCCGTCCGCCGAAATCGCATAGGGCGAGGGCAACGTCTTGCCCGACTCTTCTTCCATGGCCCAAGCCACAGCCACCAGGCGTCCGTCGCCGAGCTGTGCCACCGACTGCTCCCAGTGGATGATGCCGGCACCGTAGGCGCCCATCACGGGCACATAGTCGGGCCAGGTTTCGCCCTTGTCTTGCGAAACGAGCAGATAGGCGTTCATGCCGTTAGGCGCGTCGCCATTCCAACCCTTCCAAGTCGATACGGGCGCAATCCAGCGTCCGTCGGCCAGTTCACGAATGCTGTGGCAGATTTCAAAGGCCGGTCCCACCAGCGGCGGCTCGATAGTTTGCGGGCCTTCCCAAGTGTGGCCGCGATCGTTGCTCTTGAGCATGATCAGGTCCATGGGCGCATAGCCCAGATTATCGCGATTGACAAATCCCTCGTTGGGATCGTCGCGATAAATACGGCTGCCGAATCCAACCAGCGTGCCGTCGGGCATACTTGAAATCCGCACGGTATGAACGGCTGGACGATCGAGTTGTTCGTGAAAAAGCCGCGTCGGCTCGCTCCAACTCTCGCCCATGTCGCTTGAGCGGGCCGTATATGTGCGATAGTCGAGGCTCTCGCCCGCCTCGGCCAGATCGAAGGAAACAACGAACTCACTGTTGCTGTTTTCAGTATTGGCGTTGACGCCGTCGGCATAGAACGCAACCGATGGGTGCCAGGCGTGTATAGATTTCAGATGCGGCTTGGGATTGCGATAAACCAGTCCGGTGGCTTTACATTCTATCATTGATGTCTTTCAATAGATTTGACTAATATAGGTAGGTTGTGAAGTCTATGCGAGATGTGTTCTTATTTTGCTGGCGGTACTATGTCCTTGCCATAGAACCATGATATCGGCAGGGACCGGAATCGTGAAGAGCCGTTGACATAGTATCCTAAAATGGCCCGTCCATTCACGAAGATGAGGCTCGTATAGCAATATGAAGAGGGCTTGTATTCGAGGTTGCGTTGGTGCTTCCAGGTGCGGCCTTCGTCCGACGATACAGCGGCTGCCAGAGGTGCGCGCGGTCCGAAATGCCCCATATCGGGTACGAAACTGTCGTTCCATACCAAGAGCAAATCGCCGGTCGAGGGGATGCGGCGGAGCGTTGCCGGCGATTCGGGCGACCTCACGTTCCACGAAGCCGACGGGGTCCAGGTGTCGCCGCCGTCGCTGCTGTAACTGGCGGCGATGTAACCCATCTGGGTTCGAACGATCATCAGCACGCGTCCGTCTTTTAGTTTGATTACATCCGGCTCCATCGCTCCTCGCTTGGCCGCATCGACATGCCCCTTGCCCTTTCGCCACGTTTTACCGCCGTCGTCTGAAATGAAACAAAACGATATGTAATGATTGCGTTTTCTTGCGTCTGGTGTCCAGGCCACGGGCGCGAGCATTCTGCCCGACTTGAGTATTGTGACGCGATCGTTATTTAGCACATGATAACCGTCCAAAGGCGTCACCAGAATCCGTTCGCCGAAAGTTTTGGCTTCGTCGTGAGATATGCGCAAATAGGCCTTCATGTCGGTGAGGCTATTGGTGACCAGATAGAACATGCCAATGGGCGCGGGGCGGTCTTTGTGTTTTGGCAATCGTCGCAACGTAACCGAGATTACGTTGTTTGTCCCCACGTTCTTTTGCAATTCACGCGAAGGGCCCCATGTGCGACCGCCGTCGGTCGAGGACTTTGCGACGATATGTGCGTCGCCTGCATCCCCCGAGACGAAAAACTCGGTTATTGCGAACAGCAGCGAGCCGTCTTGCAGTTGGATAATCGAACCCTCGCCGTTTCGTGGATTCTTTTCGGTTGCCATAAAAACGTCACATGAAACGTCTTCGTTCGGGCCAGGGCATGCTGTCTCGGCTTCGGCTACTTGCCAAAGACGAAACATGCAAAACAGTATAATTACCAGTATCTTTATTTTTGAGTTTTTAATGATGGATAACCTTCTAGTCTTTCGTAAGTCCTGTGTTTCTGTCAAAACGTCAATTCGTAATCCTGAGTCGTCTCTTCCTGCCCCGATTCGATCGTGATATCGAGAGTCGAACGAATGTTGTATTGTGCCGGTAGCAATTGCCTTCGGGGCGGCATGCCCGGTCCCTGGGGCGCAGGCTGGTCGGGGTTCCACGCGGTAATTTCCACGCGAAAACTACCAACTGGTACGCCACCGCTGGAAAGCGTTTCATAGCGGCCGTTTTGTATCGATTCAACCACAAGCGGCGCGGCAACACCCGCTTTCGGCACGAAACGGATCTGGCCGTCTTCAATCGGTTGCCCTTGAAAGGTAACCTTGCCCGAGAGCGGCACACGTTCAATACCGTCACCGCCACAACCTAGCATAACTGATGTTAGCAATACAAGAACTATAGGTATAGACCTATCGATTTGCGGTGCCATTCTTTTTGTATTTCTTAATTCAGGTAACATTATTCCGTCCGGTCTGCTATTCGATCTTACTGCTATCAATAGTTTCGCCGCCGGAACGTGTCGTCAGATCGGCTAACACGTTCTGGTCGATAGTCTCGAAAATGAAATGTACGCTACCATCGGCCATGCAGAAGTGGCAGCCACCGGGATGGAAACTGGCGAAGCCGTTATAGGCCACACTCCACGGCGACTAGTTATTCCAAGCCGTGGGATCTGTCATCAGGCGTAGTGGTAAGTTGATGCCGTTGTGGGTACT